>JANMPG010000239.1:0-6091 GCA_031369745.1 Actinomycetes bacterium | reverse complement strand
TGGGGGGGGCGCCGCTCCGGGGCGCCCCCCGAACCGCCCAACAACCGAAGACGCCTCGACAGTGGCACCTTGACCAGCGACGATCGCGACAGGACTGGCGGGCTACGGACGGGGGCGAGGTGCTGACGGGAACGATCGGTTCCGAGACCTTTTCGGTCGTCGGACTCGGCGGGTTCGAGCTGGAGGACGATCCGGCCTGGGCGGGTGCGCGCGACGTGCTCGCGGCTGCCATCGAAGCCGGGATCGACTGGCTCGACACGTCCGAGGCTTACTTCGATGAGATGAACGAGCGCACGATCGGCGCAGTGATGCGCGATGTCGACGCCAGCGTCAAGGTGTCCAGCAAGGTCGCACCGACCGCGAGCGGTTTCCGGGCCGATCAGATCCGGCAGGCGTGCGCGGGCAGCCTGGAGCGCCTCGGCATCGACCGACTCGACATGTACTTGCTCCATTTCCCCGACAAGACCGGTGTGCCATTGGAGGAGACGTGGAGCGCGATGCGCCAGCTCGTCGACGACGGCATGGTCGTCCTGGCGGGGTTGTCGAACTTCGACCAGGCACAAATCGAGCAGTGCCTGACCGTCGGACCAGTGGACGTCATCCAAGAGGGCCTGTCGCCGATCGATCACCTCGAGACGCTGGAGCTGGCGGGGTGGTGCGGCCGGCAGGGCATCGGTGTCGTGACCTACGAACCGCTCGGCAGCGGCATGCTGGCCGGCGCGATCGAGCGCCCCGAGGACTTCGCCCGCGTCGTCGGCGACGACTACGCCGAGTGGCCATTCTGGCAGCGGCTGTTCGCACCGGGGAAGTTCGAGAAGTCGGTGTCAGTCCGCGACGGGATGCGGGCCGTCGCCGATCGGATCGGCTGCTCGCTACCCCAGCTCGCCCTCGCCTGGAACATCCAACAGCAGGGAGTCAGCGCGACCCTCGCCGGCACACGCAACCCCGCACACGTGCGCACGAACGCCGAAGCAGCCGACGTGGTGCTCACCAGAGATCAGATCGACGAACTCGACGCGCTGATCCCCCTCGGTCCGACCTTCGACTGAGTTCTGACCGCTACCGGTTCTCCACGTCCTTGAGGCGCTCGATGCCGTCGAGCATCAGGTCGAGGGAGAACTCGAACTCGAACTGGTCGTCGCAGCCGGGGCCGACGACCGACGCGTCGTCGTGGCTGACCGCCAGGTACAGCTCGTAGATCGACGGATACGTCGCCGCGATCGCCTCGATCATCTCGGGCTGCATCGGTGCGTCGGGGTCGGACTGGTCGTTGAACAGCTCCTGCGAGAAGCCCATCAGGCGGCTGCCCATCGCGTGCATCGCGTGGTGCGTGAGGTCGATCGAGAACCCGCCGGCGATGAACATGCCAATCATCGAGTCCATGTAGGCCATCACGACGGGGGTGGGCTGGGTGCGCGACTCCATCACGCGCGAGGCCCACGGGTGGCGAAGCAGCGCGCGCCGCGCCGAAAGGATCCGCTCGCGGACCGCGGTCTTCCAGTCGGTGTCGGTCCGGGCGGGATCGATCTCGCCGACGACCACGTCCAGCATGCCGTCGAGCATCTCCTCCTTGTTGGCGAGGTGCTTGTAGAGCGCCATCGGAACCACGTCGAGTTCCTGCGCGAGCCGGCGCATGCTGAGCGACTCGGCCCCCTCGCGATCGGCGAACGCGACCGCCGTGCGCAAGATGCGCTCCTTGTTCAGGGGAACGCGGGCTTGTCGTGTTTCGAGGTCGGTCTTCGCCATGGCTCCCGACGAGTGTACGCCGTACACGCAGCTGTCGCGAGAGCCGTCAGGCGCGTCGCTTGTCGCGCCAGAGTTGCATCCGCCGCGGGCTCGCGACGTTCTCCTTGTGCCGCCAGAGGCCGGCCGCTTCGTCGAACGACGCCCCGGCCTCGTCGGTCCGACCGGCCGCCCACAACACCTGACCGCGAACCCGCAACGTGTCGGCAGTGAAGTTCAGGTAGTCGGTCGTGCGCACCGTCGCGACGGCTTCGTCGATCGCCGCGATCGCCTCGTCGTGGTCGCCGCGCGCCGAAGCCAGCATCGCGTCGACCCAGCCGATCGGCACCGTGGCACCGAAGTCGTCGACCGCCGTCATCGCGCGCGCCTGCTCGACCATCTCGGCCGCCTCGTCGAACCGGCCGGCTTCCGCCAGGAACGTCGCCAACACCCCCGTGACCGTCGAATTGTTGCCCTTCTCGCCGACCTCGTCGAGGTAGTTCTTCACCTCGCGCATCATTCCCTCCGCCTCGTCCTCCTTGCCGAGGATCCAAGCGCACTCCGCGAACGCCTGACCCATCAACCTCCAGTTCCCCGGATTGCCGAGCTCTTCCCACGCGTGGTCGACGCGACGTTTGAGCTCGAAGAATCCCTCGAGGTCGCCGCTCATCGCCGTTAAGCCTGCGAGGATCCCGTCGCCACGGATCCGGCTCAGCGGGCCGTCTCCCAAGATCTGCCGCATCTGGTCAACGAGTGTGAACGCCTCATGCACCGGGACCGATCCGAAGTAGGCGTCGGTCCCGATGGTCTGTGTCACCAGGCCGCGATACATCGGGTTCATGCTCGCGATCTCAGGGAGCAGCCGCGCGGCGATCGCGCGCGCCTCCGCGCATTGGCCCCGGAAGAAGGCCATCATCGCGGTCGCCAGCGTGGCGGCTCGGATCGCCCCGGGGTCGCCGATCGCCTCCGCTTCTGTGAGCAGCTCGCGAGCGGTACGCTCGCTCGCCTCGACGCCGACCTCGGGCGACGTCATGCTCACGGACATCATCGAGAACACCCGCGCGCGGAGTGCCGGCCCGGGGAGGGCGGCCGCCTCGGGCATCGTCGCGAACCGGTCAAGCAGGTCGATCGAGATGTAATAGTCGCCCATCTGGCAGCGCAGTTCGCCGTGTTCGACGAGCGCGAGCGCAAGCTCCTCACCGCTCGCCACCTCGATGGCGCGCTCCAGGAAGCGGATCGCCCCGTTGGGGTCGTTCCGCTCGAGCGTGTGCTCGGCAGATCGCCTGAGTGCGGCGGCAGCCTCGTCGGCCAATCCGCGCGCGCGATTGTCCAGCGGCCCGAGCTCGCTTCGGTACCGGAACGCCTGCTCGAGGTGGTGGCCCAGGATCTCCTGGTAGTCGTCGACCTTGTCGCCGGTTGCAGACGTCAGCCATCGAGCGAACCCTTCATGGAGTTCGGCGCGCTGCTCCTTGGGCATCGCCTGGTACGCGGCGTCGCGGATCAGCAAGTGCCGGAAGCGAAAGGCGTCCTCACCGACGAACTCGGCGCGGTCGGGTCGGATCAACTCCTTGCGTGCGAGCGCGAGCAGACGCGGGCGAACGCTCGTGCGCTGGCCTTCGGCGGAAAGGGACGTGACGGCTCCGGCATGGAAGACCTTGCCTTCGACCGCGCCGCGTTCGATCACCGCTCGTTCCTCGGCGTCGAGCCGATCCAGCCGAGCGGCCAGCAGCAGCTGGATCGTCGGTGGCACGGTCAGGTCGGCGAGGTCGTCGACCGAGCGCCACGAGCCGTCCTCGAAGCGCAGCAGGCCGTCGTCGATCAACATGCCGATCATCTCCTCGACGAACAGCGGGTTGCCCTCCGCCGCCGCCAGGATCCGATCGCGAGCCGCCCTGGGCAGTGCTGCGTCGCCGAGCAGGTTGTCGAGCAGCGCGGTGGCGTCGTCGCCGCCGAGCGGCTCCAACAGGATCGAGGTCGCGTTCATCTTGCCGCCGCCCCACCCAGGCCTGATCTCGAGCAGTTCGGGACGGGCGATGCACACCAGCAGCACCTCGGCGTCGCGGGTCCAGTCCGCCAAGTACTCGATGAGGTCCTGGAACAACGGCTCCGCCCAATGCACGTCGTCCATCACGACGACGAGCGGCCGCTCCCGGGCGAGGTGCTCGAACAGCTTGCGCACGCCCCACGCGGCGTCGTCGGCGGTCGAGGGCTCGGCCCACGCGAACAGACCGCCGACGAGCCGTGCGATCCGATCGCCATCCTCGGCGTCGGCGAGCAGCCCGGACAGCTTGTGCAACGCGGTCGCGTCGTCGTCGGCCTCCGCGATCGACGCAGCGCCACGCACGATCTCGTTGAGCGCGTAGTAGGTGATGCCCTCGCCGTAGGACAGGCACCGTCCCTGCAGCACCGTGGCGTCCCCGACGTTGTCGAGGAATTCCCGCACGAGCCGTGACTTACCGACGCCGGCCGGTCCGAGCAGCGTGAAGAGGTGTGAGGTGCGGTCGTCGTGGGTGCGTTCCAGCGCTCGGTGGAACAGAGCGAGCTCTTTGCTGCGCCCGACCATCGGTGAGTCGAGGTGGCGCACATGTCCGGCGACGTCGGACAAGACCTCCAGCAAACGAAACGCCGGCACGCGGTCGGTCTTGCCCTTCAGGTCGAGCGGCTCGACCGGCTGGACCTGCACGGCGTCTCGGACAAGGCGGGACGTTGTCTCTCCCAGCAGCACTTCGCCAGCG
The DNA here is from genome assembly GCA_031369745.1 of Actinomycetes bacterium. Lineage (GTDB taxonomy): Bacteria > Actinomycetota > UBA4738 > UBA4738 > HRBIN12 > AC-51. The sequence goes on along the minus strand of JANMPG010000239.1, from coordinate 1,634 downwards.
CCCGCCGCCTGCTCGAGCCGCGCAGCAACGTTCACGGTGTCCCCGGTGACCAGACGTTGGTCGCCGTGCTGCTCGCTCGACACCACTTCGCCGGTATTCACCCCGATGCGGATCGCGATCTGCACGCCGTAATCGCGCTGCAACTCCTCATTCAGGCGCTCGATCGCGGTTTGCATCTCGGTTGCCGAACGGACCGCGCGGAGGGCATCGTCCTCATGCAGCCTCGGAATGCCGAAGACGGCCATCACGGCGTCGCCGATGTACTTCTCGACGGTGCCGCCGTGACGCTCGAGGACCGCCGTCATGTCGTCGAAGTACCGGGCCTGCACACGCCGGAGCGCTTCGGGATCGAGTCGTTCACCGATCGCAGTCGAGCCCGCCATGTCGGCGAACACGATCGTGACGACCTTCCGGGTCTCGCCGCCCGGCTGCTGCGCGGCGTCCAACGGCGCACCACAGTTCAGACAGAACTTGGCTCGCTCCGGGTTGTCTTCTCCACAGGCAGGGCAACGCATCCCGCGCATGGTAGGCCGGTTCTGCCCCCGGTGGCGACGGATCTTTCGTCGTGGATGTTGACGGTGTACGGCGTACACGTTAGGGTCGAGGTATAGGTGTACGCCGTACACTCACCACAGGAGGCCAACATGAAGGCGATCGTTCAGGACAAGTTCGGCTCGGCGGATGTACTCGAGTTCCGCGATGTCGCAGATCCGGTGGTCGGCGAGGACGACGTCCTCGTGCAGGTGCAGGCGGCCGGCTGCGGCCCCGACGTGTGGCACCTCATGACCGGCAAGCCGTACTTCGTTCGGATCATGCCCGGGTTCCACAAGATGAACGCCGCCGTGCGCGGCAGCGATGTCGCCGGGCGTGTCGAGGCCGTCGGCGCGAACGTGACGGACCTGCGGCCCGGCGACGAGGTGATGGGCGAGGTCAAGGGCTCCTTCGCCGAGTTCGCGATCGGCTCCACCGAGACGCTCGTGCGCAAGCCGGCCAACATCTCCTTCGAGCAGGCGGCGGCCGTTCCCGTCTCGGGTTGCACCGCCGTCCAGGCCGTCCGCGACATCGCGGCGGTGCAGCCGGGGCAGACGGTGCTGGTCATCGGCGCGGCCGGCGGTGTGGGCACGCTCGCGGTGCAGATCGCGAAGGCGTCCGGCGCCAAGGTCACCGGCGTGTGCAGCGGCTCGAAGGCCGATCTGGTTTGCTCGCTCGGCGCCGACGACGTGATCGACTACACCAGCGAGGACTTCACGGACGGGAGCCGCCGCTGGGACGTTATCGTCGACGGGGCGGGGCGTCGGCCGCTTCGGCACCTCCGTCGTGCGCTCGCGCCGAAGGGGACGCTGGCGATCGTGGGCGGCGACGGCGGTGGCAACTGGACCGGCGGCTTCTTCCGCCAGATCCTGCGAGCGCCCCTGCTGTCCCTCTTCACCGGTCAGCGCATGCGCCCGGTCATCTCGAAAGTGAACCGAGCAGACCTCGAGACGCTGCGGCAGATGATCGAGGACGGGAAGGTGACGCCCCTTGTGGATCGGACGTTTGCGCTGAGCGAGGCCGCCGAGGCGGTTCGATACCTAGAGGAGAGCCACCCGGCTGGCAAGGTCGTCGTCACGACATAGGGGCGACCTCTTCGTTGG
>JANMPG010000233.1:0-4082 GCA_031369745.1 Actinomycetes bacterium | reverse complement strand
GGGGGGGGGGGGGGGGCCCCCCGCCGCGGCCGCCCCGCCCGGCTGGCCCCCCCCGGGGGGGGGCGCCGCCCCGGGGGGGGGCCCACACCGCACCGTGGTAGCCACGACCCGTTGTCCCGGTCGGACGGTGCCGATGAACACGGCCGCACCGCCGAGATGTTCATCACGCACGACCACTCCCCAGCGCGTCGTTCGGCCGCGATTCACCACCGCAACATCGATCAGGGTCTCGACGCCTTGCCTCGTCTCCGCGGGCGCGATCACCTGTGCCTCGAGCCCGACCAGCGCCAACGCCGACAACGACACTCCGGCGACCAGCGCCCCGAGCAACAGCGCGGCGAGCACGAACAACCACCCGGCCTGCACGTTCGTGCCGATCGCGAACAGGACGACCGAGCCCACGAGCAGTCCCGCTGCGCGCTTGCGCAGACGCACGGGGTTCAGCCGCTCCGGGTGACGTGCAGCGGGATCGCGACGGTCGCGAGGAGATGTTCGATGGTGGCGCGCGCAGCGTCCAGTGCGCCGTGGTTCATGACGAGCCGGTGCGCGAGCGCGGCAACCGCCAGCGCCTTGACGTCGTCGGGCAGCGCGTGATCGCGATCGTGGGCGATGGCGCGTGCCTGTGCGCAGCGAACGAGCGCGACCGAGGCCCGCGGTGACGCCCCGAGCGTGACACCGGGAGCCACTCGAGTGGCGGTCACCAGATCGATCGCGTAGCGCACGACCGCGTCATCGACGTAGACGGCACGCACGCGGTGTTGAGCGGCCACGACCTCGTCGGGCGTCAACGCCTGCGTGAGATCACGCAAGGGGTGTCGCTCCAGCTGCCGTCGCACGACGTCGGCGGAGCCGTCCGCGTCCGGATAGCCGACGCGCACCGAAAGCGCGAAGCGATCGAGCTGCCCTTCGGGCAACGGGTACGTCCCGTGTTGTTCGATCGGGTTCTCCGTAGCGATCAAGACATAGGGCTCCGGCAATGGGTGCGAGACGCCCTCGACCGTGACTTGGCGCTCTTCCATCGGCTCGAGCAAGGCGGCCTGCGTGCGCGGGGGCGTCCGGTTGATCTCGTCGACCAAAAGCACGTTGGCGAACACCGGGCCGGGCATGAACCGGAACGACCCCGCCTGCTGGTCGTACACGCTGATGCCGGTCAGATCCGAGGGCAGCAGATCGGGGGTGGCTTGGATCCGCGAGAACTCCCCGCCGATCGACACGGCCAGCGAGCGCGCCAAGGTCGTCTTGCCGACCCCCGGCACGCCTTCCAAGAGCAGGTTGCCATCGGCGAACAGACACAGCGCCGCCATCTCCACGGCGGCGTCGTTGCCGGCGATCACGCGACGGACATTGTCGACCAGTCGACGGTACGCCTCGTGCGCCGAGCCAGTTTCGGGTCGCGGCTCGATCACCACATCAGCTTCGACCCATCGGCCAGAACGCTTGAGCAGACGGACCCTGGCACCCAGCTTGACCGGGAATACAACCCTTGGATATGGTGACCGCGCCTGCGGGGGAAGCGAAACCCCCCACCCCCACACGCAGGCACGCACCGCTGCTCGATAGCTTCGTGTCCAGACCTCGGGTGACATCGAAGGAGTGAGACATGCGCAAGATCCTCAGCCTCGGGGTGCTCGTGGCCGTGTTCGTGATCGGCATCGCCGGCCCCGCCGGAGCCGGCCCGACCCGCACCGCAGCGCCCGCCCCCGACCCGCTCGACCTGCCCGACATCTTCTGCGGGTTCGATGTTCGTGCCCAGTTCCCGAAGAACAACGAGTACACCCTGACGTACACCGACGGGAGCGGCACCGTCACCCACTCGCGCACCACGGGTGCGTTCGAAACGACGCTGACGAACATGTCGAACGACCATGCCGCGACGTTCAACATCTCGGGCCCGGGCAACCTGGTGTGGAACGAAGACGGTTCGACCACACTGCACGCATCCGGGACGTGGCTGTTCCTGTTCGCGCCCGATCAACTCGGAGCGGGCTCGCCGGGCGAGTTGGTGTTGTTCACCGGCCACACGGTGTTGTGGACGGCCGCGAACGGTTTCGATCAGCAGATCGTGTCGTTCAGCGGCACTACCCGGGACGTCTGCGCCGCGATCGCGTAGCCGGCGACGAAGGCGGGGGCGGGAGGGCGCCCTCAGTCTTTCCGGGCACGCAGCGAGTACATGAGCGGCAGGCTGCCCCGGGTCCCCGTGGGCCAGCCGAACCGGCCATCTCCGCGAGCTTCGAGGAACGGCGTGGACCAGTCGAGCTCCCTCTTCTCGTCGAGCAACTCGATGCGAAGTCCGTTGTCGGCCAGCAGGGTCACGATCTCGCCCAGCGAGTGGTTCCAGCCGTGTTCGATCTCGGCATCGACCTCGGCGGTCGGGTCGGCGTATGAGCCCTGCACCGGAAACGACAGCGTTTCTCCGCCCCAGTAGTCGTAGCCGAGCCGAAGGGACCCGGCCGGCTGCTCATCGTCCAGCGCCCACATCGCCGGGTGCCCCTCGTGGATGTAGAACGAGCCGCCCGGTTCCAAAAAGCCCGCGACCGCCCTCGCCCATGGCTCGAGATCCGGCAGCCAACCGAGCGCGCCCCTGCCCGTATACACGACGTCGAAGGTCTCTTGGGTCAAGGGACCCGGCAAGTCGTACACGTCCGACACGATGAAGCGTGCGCGATCGGCGAGGCCTGTCTCGGTCGCGAGTTCGTTCGCGAAGGCGATCGCCGGTTCGCTGAAGTCCACGCCCGTGACGCGCGCCGCGCCGAGGCGTGCCCACGAAAGGGTGTCGAGCCCGAAATGGCATTGCAGATGCAGCAGGCTCTTGCCGGCGACGTCGCCGACCTCCGCTTGCTCCCACGGTTCGATCCGGACATCGTTCGCCTCGTCGCGGAACCGCTGCACATCGTAGAACTCGCCGGTGGTGTGGATCGCGGTCCACGCGTCCCACAGCTTGCGATTGTCCGCGATCTCCCGTTCGTGGGTCATGCGTCGCCTCCGTCGTCCAAGGAATCGCCGTCGACCAAGGAGACGAGCACCGGCAGTGCATCCGCCACCCCCGGATGCGACTGGTCCACCATCGTGGCGAGGCCGAGGAACGTCGCCCCCTGCATCTCGATGAGCTCGCGCACGGCGAGGGCCTGCGCCCCCACCTCGATCCAGTCATCCACCATCACGACCCGATCCTCGGCGCCGACCGATCGCACCAGCATGCGCAGCTCGGTTTCGTTGCCGCGGTAGTCCGGCGCGGTCCTCACCGTGACCTTCTCCCCAGGCAACAGGGACCCGGGCTTGCGCACAGCGACGAAGGCAACTGCAAGCTGCGCTGCGACGGCGCCGCCCAGCAGGAAACCCCGCGATTCGACCGCGACGATCTTGGTGGCACGCAGCGGCTCGATCGCATCGGCGAGCGCATCGACCACCGAACCGAACAGCGCGGCGTCTTCGAACACCGCCCACACGTCCATGTGACCGCCGATCGAGCGGATCGTGTCGCGGAGCCGGCCCTCGAGCGCCGGCGCGCTCATCGTCGCTTGGCGCTGAGAGCGCTGATCGCTTCCATCACGGTGCGGTGCGCCAAGATCGCGGTGATCTCCGCGTGGTCATACGGCGGCGACACCTCGACGACGTCCATCCCAACAAGGTCGACTTGGCTGACGATCTGACGGACCGCCCGCAGGAGCTCGCGAGCGAGCATGCCTCCCGACTCGGGCGTGCCGGTGGCGGGCGCCATACCGGGATCGACGACATCGATATCGACCGACAGGTAGATGCAGTCGGGGCCATCGAGCGCCTCCACGATGGCGTCGGCCATGACCGCTTCGCTGCCTCGTTCCTCGATCTCGGTCATCGGGTGCCAGCGCATGCCTTGTTCGCGCATCCACTCGAACGTTGCCCTGTCGGGCCAGTAGCCGCGAAGGCCGACCTGCACGAAGTTGCGCCCCGCGACCCAGCCTTCTTCGAGCAGCCGGCGCATCGGTTGCCCATGGGCATGCAGGTTGCCCCACTGGTCGGCGCCGGTATCGGCGTGCGCATCGAAATGGATGATGCCCACCGTGCGCGGCCACATGTGGCGCGCGACCGCAGCCGCGCTCGGG
>JANMPG010000201.1:0-4052 GCA_031369745.1 Actinomycetes bacterium | reverse complement strand
AGTGTGGCTGTTCCTGGGGATGCGCCCGTTCGGGACGGGGTACGTGCCCGCCGTGGCAGCCGCCGCGGGGTGCTTCGGCGTCGTGGGCGTGGCGGCGCGCGCGCTGCTGGGTACGACCATCGAGGGGTTCGTCCTGTTCGCCGCGATCGCCGTGCCGCTGTATGCCGCCGTGTTGTGGCGCCTGCGTTCCGTGCTGCATCTGGACGCGTTGGTGGCGTCCTTCGCCAGGGGAAACACTCGGCCCGGTCAGGGTGGGGGCTGGTCGGGTGGCGGGGGAGGGCGGCGTGGCCCGATGCGCAGCGCCGCGCGAGGACTCGCGCGAGCGTGGGGCCTCGCGACGGCGCCGCTTCGGCGTCCGCCGGACATCATCGTGCTCGGCACCAAGCGCGGCGGGACGACCTCGATGGCCGCCTACCTGTATGAGCACCCGAGCATCCTGCCTCCGGTGCCGGTCCGGTTCGCCCCCAAAGGGGTGCGCGCCTTCGACGAGCATCCCGAACGGGGAAGCTGGTGGTACCGCTCGCACTTCGCGACGGCGCTCGTGCGTGGTCGCGCGAGCGCACCGAAGAGGCTCGCAGCCGAGTCAACCGCGAACTACTTCTTCCATGCAGAGCAGGCGGTGCGTGCGGCGGCGATAGCGCCGCACGCCCGGGCGATCGTCTTGCTGCGCGACCCCGTCGAGCGAGCCTGGTCGCACTGGCGCGAGCGTGCACGTCGCGGACTCGAGACCCTTTCCTTCGAAGAGGCGCTCGCCGCCGAAGAGCAACGGCTGCGCGCGATGCCGGCATCGCAGCGCGCGAACATCGCCTACCGCGCGCAAGGGTGTTACGCGGACCTGTTGCCCGCGTGGCGTTCGGCCTTCGGCGATCGACTCCTGGTCGTGTTCGCGGAAGAGCTCTACGCCGATCCGGCGGCAACATACACCCGTGTGCTGACCTTCGTAGGCCTTGCACCGCATGACCTATCGAGATACGAGGCGTGGAACTTCCACCCCGCCACGACCTCGATGGATCCGGCGACACGGGCCTCGCTCGAGGCGTTCTACGCCCCCTACGACGAACGTCTGGCCGAACTGCTCGGGCGACCCCTCGGGTGGCGCGGTTCTTCACGAGGGGTTCCGCCGGTCGCGCCGTAACGGTAGGCTCTCGGAACTCTTGATGGTGGCTCCCCCCGGATCCCGTCGGCGCGCCCTCGCTGTGCGCATGCTTTCTGCGACGTTGCTCGCGGTCCTCGTAGCGACCCCGGCTGCGGCCGACTGGGCGCAGTTCCACGGGGGACCGGCTCGGCTCGGCGTCTCGCCCGAAAAGAAGATCACGCCGCGCAACGTGCATCGGCTCACGGTCAAGTGGAGCCGCCCGGCCGGCACGAGCTCGGCGGGCGTCAACTCCTCCGCCGCGGTCGCGGGCAGCCGCGTGTTCGTCGGCTCCGACGACGGGCGTGTCTACGCGTTCGGGCTCGGCGGGACACCGCTGTGGTCCAAGGTGATCGGGGGTCGGGTGCGCTCCTCCCCGGCCGTGGCCAACGGGGTCGTCTACGTGGGCTCCGACGACGGTCGCCTGCAAGCGCGGTCGGCATCCAACGGCGCACTCCTCTGGTCGCGGAACCTCGGTGGGGCCGTGACGTCCTCGCCGCTCGTCGCAGACGGGCGCGTGTTCGTCGGCTCGCGGGGCGGCACGTTCTTCGCCCTTCGGGCAACCAATGGGACCGTCGCTTGGAAGCACGCGGTCTGGTCGGTGTGGGACGCTGCGGCCTACCGCGGGGGCATCGTGTACGTCGGCTCGGATCACGAGCGCGTTTGGGCATTCAACGCGCGAACGGGACGCCGGCGTTGGGCTACCGACGTGTGGGGGCGTGTCCGGTCGACCCCCGCGGTGACCGACGCTCGGGTGTTCGTCGGCACCGACAACGGGCGCGTGTACGCGCTGAACCGCTCCACCGGGCACAAGGTCTGGGTGTCGGCGGCGGTTTCGCCCGGCAACGGCTACGTTCGATGCGCTCCCGCCGTTGCCGAAGGCCTCGTGGTCCTCAGCGTCGGGCTCACCACCACGCCCATGGACGGGAAGCTGCGAGCGTTCCACGCCACGAACGGGTCGCTCGCCTGGACGGGGGAGATGGCCGACTACTCGACCTCCTCGCCCGCGTACCAAAACGGCATGTTCTTCGTCGGATCGTTCGATCACCGGCTCTATGCCTTCGGCGCTCGACATGGGGCGGAGCTGTGGACGTCGGGCTGGGCGTATCAGGGCGGGTTCTTCCACCGTGGGATCTCCGCATCGCCGGCGATCAGCGGCGGCCGGATCTACATCGGGGTCCGCGACGGCCGGCTCTACTCCCTCGGTCTGCCCGGCTGAGCGTGCGCCGGCGGCCTGACCCGGCGTCGACGAGCTAGCCTTGGGTCGTGGTCGGCCACGAGGGGTTCCGCGATCGGATGGGCCGCGCGGCGCCTCCTGGGTTCGTGCGGGCGCTTCGCAGCGCCAGACGTTCGTTCGCGCACGCGACCGCTCGTTTCCGCTCGCTGCCCGACTTCCTCGTGATCGGCGCACAGCGCGGCGGTACCACGACGCTGTATCACTACCTCGTGCGGCACCCACAGGTCCTCGGGGCCGTCGCCGACAAGGAACTCCACTTCTTCGACCTGCACCACGACGACGGCCTGGATGCCTATCGCGGGGCGTTCCCGGTGCGCGGCAGTGTCGCCCGTGCGGCGAAGCGAGCCGGCGGCGACGTCGCCGTTGGCGAAGCGACCCCGTACTACCTGTTCCACCCGGCCGTTGCGGCCCGCGTGGCAGCCGACCTTCCCGACGTTCGGTTGATCGCCGTGCTGCGTGACCCGGTCGAACGCGCCTGGTCGCACTATCGCCACGAGGTCGATCTCGGCTACGAGACGCTGTCGTTCGCCGACGCGCTCGATCGCGAAGACGAGCGCCTCGCGGGTGAGACCGAGCGACTGGACACCGACCCCGGAGCCGTTTCGTTCGCGCATCAGCATCACTCCTACGTCGCGAGAGGCCGCTACGCCGAGCAGCTCGAGCGATGGTGGGCGGCCTTGCCTCGAGAGCGACTGTTGCTCGTTCGCAGCGAGGATCTGTATGCGGATCCGCGGCCGGCGTTCGCGGCGATCACCCAGCATCTCGGGGTGCGGGACTGGCAACCCACCGGCTGGCGCACCTACAACGCCTCGACCTCGACCGGCATGGCGCCAGATATCCGCGCCGGATTGCGAGACACGTTTCGGGAGTGGAACGAACGTCTCGCCGATGCGACGGGCCGTTCGTGGGGGTGGGAGGACCCCGCATGATGGCGCGCGCGCCGCAAGATCCGAACCTCACCTGGCTGCTCGACGTCGTGTGGGGGGGCATCGACGGTCTGCAGATCACCGACTCGCCTCCGGAGCACGCCTCCGCGTCGTTCGTGGTGGTGCCGAGCCGACGTCGCGCGCGTGCGCTCGTTCCCGACGCCGGACGCGCGGGGCGCGCCGCGTTGCTCGCCGGGGGCGCCACGCGAGGCCGGCGGTCGAAGCGAGAGCGCGCGCTCACCGCATGGGTGGTCGGCACCCGGCCCGTGAGCGGGGTGTTCCGCGATCGGGTCTGGATCGTCGGCGATGACCCCTTGCGCGCATCGATCGAGTCCGCGCTCGGGGGCCAGCGCGTGATGCTGGCCGCGACCGTGCGCCCACCGGGTCCGTTCCGTAAGCCCGTCGTGCAGGCCGTGACCCCCGAGGGCCGGGTGGTCGCCTACGCGAAGGTGGCATGGAACGCGGTGACGGGTGCGAACGTGGTCGCCGAACACACCGCGCTGACCGGCGTCGCGGCGCTGGAGACCGACGCCGTGAAGGCGCCGCGGCCGATCGCGCTTGTCGAGCACAAGGGGTTCCCCGTCGTGCTGACCCACCCGATGCCGGCGTCGTTGCGGCGGTATGACGCGAGCGCCCCCCCGCCGCCGCCCGACGTCTCGCGGGCGCGCGCGGGCGCGCGGGGCGCGCGCGCGGCCCCGGGGGGGCCCAGCGGCGGGGGGGGGGGGGGGGGGGGGGGCGCCCCGGGCGCCCACCCCCC
>JANMPG010000156.1:0-2493 GCA_031369745.1 Actinomycetes bacterium | reverse complement strand
CGAGCGCCCGGTATTGGAACGCCCCGTCGGTCTCGTCCTGGATGTTCTCCCGGTAGCGGGCGATGTCGTCTGGGTCGGCCGTCATCACTTCGACCATACGAGAGCTGGGGCCGGAGAGTCCGCGGGCATCAGGTGAACAGGGGCGTGATGACCTGCAGCGCCGCGGGTTCGATCGAGATCTCGAACCGATCAGCGCTCTCGTCTTGTTCGCCATCGATCGCCAGTGGGCGGGCCGCGTCAAGCTCGATCTGCACCGCGCGTGCATCTGTACGAACGAAGCGTCGCGGGAACCGCGCGCGAAGCACACGCAAGGCGAGCTGCGAACGTGCTCGGGCACCGGATCTCGACCGGACGATCCGCACGTCGAGCACGCCCTCATCGAGTCGTTCGCGAGTGCCGAGCGATCCAGGAGTCGTCGAGTAGCGGTTGTTGCCGATCACGATCAGCGTCGCGTCCAAGCCCCGGCGGTCGCCGTCGGCCCGGATCGTTCCGACGACCGGGTCGGCAACGCGCAGGACCTTGCCCGCAGCGACCGCGAGAGCCACCCACTTGCCGAGGCGGTCCTGCCTGCGCTCGCGTTCGCGCACGAGCTCGGGGTAGAGGCCGAGCGCGATGTTGTTGACGAACGCGCGGCCGTTCACGCGGCCAACGTCAACCCGGCGAACCTCGTGCGCATCCAACGCGTCGAGCGCGGCATCGGGTTCATCCACGCCCAGATCGCGCGCGAAGTGGTTCAGCGTGCCTCCCGGTAAGACGCCGAGCGTTCCCTCCGTGCCGGCGACGTGCTGCACGAGCGCGTTGACCGTTCCGTCGCCGCCACATGCGACCAGGGTCCGCCGCTCCGCGATCGCCTCGGCCACCCGAGCGCCGAGGTCGACGTTCTCGTCGAGCGTGAGCACCTCTGCATCCTTGAGTCGGGTGGCGGCCCGGCGAGGCAAGTCGTCGTCGGATCCCGCGGACGCGTTCGCGACGATCAGGTACGGCATCGCTTGATCGTACGTCGGTGCCCGCGCGACGACGCGGGCGCGCGTCAGGCCGAAGGTTACGAGGGGTGACCCGACCCGACGTGGATGTTAGCCGCTCGCGAGAGTCGCGCGCGACAGCTCAGGGGTCGATCAGCCGTCCGCGACTTCCCGGTTGACCATCACATAGCCACGAACGTTGCCGTCGGCATCACGCATCGGCAAGCCCTTCGTCTCGACGGTGACGTCGTAGCCGTCCTTATCCTGCTGGGCGCGCGGCCGTGCCAGCCCATCGGGTCGGCGATCGAGGTCCCAGACGTCGGCGATCGACACATCGACAACTTCGAACCCCAGCACGTCGCGAAGCTGCCGCCCCATGACGTCTTCAGCCGTCCAGCCATACATCACCTGCGCTGCCCGGTTCCACGAGGTGATCGCGAAGGACTCGTCGCAGGCGATCACCTCGTCGCTCACGCTGTCCAACAGCTTGGCTTGGAACGCCTGGCGCTCGTCTGCCTCTTTGCGATCCGTGACGTCGAACATCAAGCCCTGGATCACGAACGCGTTGCCGTCGTCGTCGCGGAGCGTGTCGGCTTCGTCTCTGATCCACACGACGCGGCCGTCGGGGCGGATCATGCGGTACTCCAGGGCGTAGGACTCGCCGCTTTCGATGCCCGCGTCGACGGCCGCGATCGCTTGCTCGAGGTCGTCGGGATGCATCATCTCGGCCCACAGCCGACTGTCGCCCATCCAGTCGGCAGGCTCGACGCCGAGCATCGAGCGGATCCGCGGGCTGACGTAGATCGTCGTCCACGCATCGTTCGCGGAGTCTTGGTAGACGACCGCCGGGATGTTCTCAACCACCGACTGGAACTGCGCCTGCGCCTCTCGCAGCCGCTGCGCTGCGGGATCACCGGCCTTCGACGTCGATGCGTCCGCGGTCATCGGGCACATCGTAGCGCGGTACGATGGTGCTCCCGCGCCGGTAGCTCAATGGATAGAGCATCTGACTACGGATCAGAAGTTGGGGGTTCGACTCACTCCCGGCGCGCTGAGTCAAACCGCAGTGCGGACGACTAGAAGTCCGAGAGCCAGTTCTTGCCGGCGCAGGCCTTCAGCGACGTTGCGCCATGGGCGTCGACCGAACCCGCCAACGGAGCTGAGGCGGCGTTGCTCGTGACCGTGACGCAGAACGCCCGACCCGACTTGCTCTTCGTACTGAGGACGGCGCCGTCGTCGCCGGCGTAGTTGAGACTCACGACGCCCACGCGTGCGGGTGCATCGCCGACGACCTTGACCGACGGGTCGAGCTCGCGCATCTGTTCGGCCGTCAGCCCCACGAACGTGGTCCCGCCTTCATCGAGCGCGATCACCATCGCGACGGTTGATGCGTCGAGCAAGAGGGACTGCGCGCCGCTATCGGTTGGATCGATCGCCGCACCGACCGACGAGAACTGGCTGGAGGCTCCGCCACCGAACGGACCGAGGCCCGCGGGGGTACAGGCGGCGAGTGAAGCCGCAACCGTCATCA
>JANMPG010000139.1:0-3673 GCA_031369745.1 Actinomycetes bacterium | reverse complement strand
GTGTACTCGACGCCACCGGTCTGCGATGAACGGATCAGTCCGAGCGGCGAGTGCTCGAATGTCTCGCGGAACCGTTGCTCGCTGCGGCGAAGGGCTGCGTTCACCTCGTCGCGGTCGCGAAGAAGCCGGCGTAGCTCAACCGCTCGCAGCGTCGAGGGGCCGAGACGGTAGAGACGGTCCTGGACTACCCGGTCCACGGCACCGAGGCGCAATAGCTGACGCAGATCGGTCTCGTCTGCGGACTTCGCGACGACGATGAGCGGCACGTCGTGGCGACCATCACGCACGATATCGATCGCGCGCATCGCGTCGAATGCCGCTAGGTGCTGCGCACACACGATCACGTCCAGCACCGGGCCGGCCGCGAAGGAGAGCTCGACCTCGGTGGCGACCCGTCGCCACGACACCTCGATGTCGACGCTGCGAAGTTCCTCGAGCCAGGTCTGCGCCTCTTCATCCGAATCCGTCACGAACAACGCGTTGATGGCCACCGTTTCCGCCACCGGTTCGACACTCATCGCTCGGCCTCGATCCCGAGACGAGTGAGCAGCGCAACGACGTCGCCCTCGTTGACGGGCTTGGTCAAGACTGCGTCGGCACCCGGGTAGGGCGAACTTCCCTGTGCGTCCGCCAACCCGTCGACGAAGATGATCGGCAAGGCGGCGAGGCGATCAGAGGACCGAACCCGCGTAAGCAACTCCTGCCCGTTGGGCCAGGGCAGATCCGGGGAAAGGAACGCGATCTGAAGGTGTTCCGCTGAGCCGTTCATGTCGTATATCCCTGTGGAGAAGAGGAATTGGAGCGCCTGGAAGCCGTCCGGGCACCGCACGGTTCGAAAGCCGAGATGCCCGAGGATCTCGCACACCGCGAGCCCGTCAGTCTCGGGAAGCATCGCAACGAGGACGTTCGCCCCTTCACCGATACCCACGATGTTCGGCTATCAAGGCCACAGCGACATCCGGGTTAGCTACGGAAATGTGCGGGTTCGTGTTTCCCGCTACGGGGTTGCGGGTTTCCCGTTACGGGGAGTCGGCGTCATCGAGCAGCCCGGCCTCGGCCGCGTAGCGAACGAGCTCGGCCCGTGTCTTGGCATCCAGCTTCGCAAAGATGGTCGCCCGATGCGACTCCACCGTGCGCAGCGAGATCGAAAGCAGCGAGGCGATCTCGGTGTTCGTGTGACCCAGGGCGATCAGGCGAAGGACCGCCTGCTCGCGTTGCGTGAGACCGACCGACGCGGAGGTGTGCACATGTCCCTGCATCGCGCGCATCGCGGCGATCGCTGCCCCCATCGAGGGCTGCAGGTAGTCCTCGCCCGCCGCGACCCGCCGAACGGCATCCACCAGTTCGGCGTACGCCGCCTCCTTCAGCATGAACCCGCGCGCCCCCGCGGCAAATGTGAGCTGCACATCGACGGGGCTGTCCACCATCGTGAGCACGAGCACGTTCGCCGACGCGAATCGGTCGTGGACCTTGCGAACCACGTCCGCACCTCTGCCGTCGGGCAGCACGAGGTCGCAGATGATCACGTCGGGTTCGGCGTCGATCGCGATCGCCTCGGCAACGGTCCCCGCCTCCGCGACGACGCGCAGGTCGGGTTCTTGCTCCAAGAGCGATCGCAGCCCCTCACGCATGAGCGCGTGATCGTCGATGAGCATGAGCCCGACGAACTCGCCACTCGCGGCCGCGTTCATATCGGGATCTCCACTCGCACCGTCGTGCCTCGGCCCGACGCCGTGTCGACGGTCAGGGTCCCGCCCGCGAGCTCGGCGCGTTCGCGCATGCCCAGTAGGCCGAAATGACCCTTCGAGACGTTGCCGGGGTCGAAGCCGTGGCCATCGTCTTCCACGATCGCCGTCAGCCACCCCTCATGCTGCATGAGCACGACCGACAGGTTGGCGGCCTGCGCATGGCGGAGCGCGTTGGTCAACGCCTCCTGCACGATGCGGTAGACCGTCGTCTCGACGGCGGGGGGGAATCGCTCGCCGTCGAGACGATCCGCGACGTCGATGGACGGCGACTCGAGCTCCGCCGCGACGACGGCGAGCGCGGTAAGGGCGGCACCCAGGCCTGTCTCGAGTTCGGTCGGCCGAAGCGTCGACACGAGCAAGAGCAGCTCCTTCGTCGCCGCCTCGATCCGTTCGCGGAATCGCCCGGCCTCCTGCGAGCGGGCCGGAGTCGACTGGCTGTTCTCGATGTTGTGTGCGAACAATCCGAGCGCGGTCAAGGTCTGTCCGAGTCCGTCGTGTACCTCGCGCGCCACTCGTGCGCGCTCCTCCTCCTGGATGCTGACCAGCTTCTGGAACAGCGAGCGACGATCTTCGGCGAGGCGAGCGAGCTGGTCGGCTCGGTGGGCAAGGTCCTCACGAAGCCGGTAGTGCGCGATGGCCAGGGAGAGCTCGTCGGCGAACCCACGGATGCCCGCTATCGGTGTCTCCGCGAAGGCGTCACGCGTCGTTGACCATAGGGCGAGATAGCCGACGACCTCCTCCTCGACCAAGAGCGGCGCCGTCAGCACGCCTCGCACACCCGACGCGATCGCGAGGTCGATGGTGGGGTCCGAGCCACGACGTTCGCTCAGGTCGCCGATCCGAACGCCCTTGCCCGAGTCCGCGAGCCCCCAGGTGACGGCCTCGATCGACAGCTCGTCACCCGCCCGCGGGCCGGGGTCGGTCGACGGCTCGTAGGCGATGAGGCGGACCCGGGTCCCGCTGATCAAACCGATCGCCACGCCGTCGCACCCCAACGTCCTGATCGCGTTGCGGGCCGCGGCCGCTCCGACCTCCTCGACCCTGCTGGCGAGAAGGATGTCGCGGTCCATCGCATGCAGGGCTTCGAGCCTGTCGGCAACCTGCCGCAGGTTGGCCTCGGCCAGTCGGCGATCCGTCACGTCGTCGACGACGACCGTTACGGCCGCGATCGACCCTGCCTCGTCGCGAACGGGGACGTAGTCGACGACCCAGCACCTGACCTCATTCGCAGCGGACGGCACCGTCCCGGTCACATCGACGCCGATCACCGACTCACCGCTCAACGCGCGTTCGTACAACGGTTTCAGAACCGGCCACAACTCGGGCACGACGTCGCTCACCCGGCGCCCGAGGGTCTCCTCGATCGACATGCCATTCATCCTGGCGAGGGCGTCGTTCACACGAGTGAAACGCAGATCCGTGTCGAGCGACGCGAGCCCGACCGGCGCAGTGCGGAAGATCGTATCGATCAGGGCGCCTTGCTCCCGCACGGTTTCCACGGCTCGTTTCAGCGCCGTGATGTCGACGATCGTACCCTGGCGCATGAGCGGCGTGCCGCCGGCATCGTGCACGGTGATCGCGCGCTCACGGACCCACACGATCCGACCGTCTGCCGAGATGTCGCGATACTCGGCGTCGAAAGGCTCCTCTGATGCGATCGCTCGCTCATCCATTTCGGCAAGCCAGGCAAGGTCGTCGGGGTGTACGACGGTCATCCAGAACACAGGATCCTCGGTCCAGGAGCTTGCCGGGTAGCCGAGCATGTCCTCGATCTGCGGACTCATGTAGGTGATGCGCCTCGGTGTCTCGCGAAGGTCGACCACGAACGCGGGACTGGGTCCTTGCTCCACCATCGCGCGGAAGACTTCCAAACCCTTCCCCGACGACAGTGCTCCACGAACTTTCGCTTCGGCCTCGGCATCCTG
>JANMPG010000191.1:0-2307 GCA_031369745.1 Actinomycetes bacterium | reverse complement strand
ATGGTCATGCCCGGGGACAACGTGGAGATGGTGGTCGAGCTGATCGCCCCCATCGCGATGGAAGACGGACTGCGCTTCGCGATCCGTGAAGGTGGTCGCACCGTCGGTGCGGGCCGCGTCATCAAGATCTTGAAGTAACCCGACGTAAGGATCCGATATGGCCAAGAAAGAGGGCAACCGCCCCAAGATCACGCTCGCATGCACCGACTGCAAGCGGCGCAACTACAACACGGTGAAGAACCGGGTGAACGACCGCGACCGCGTCGAGTTCAAGAAGTACTGCCGATGGTGCCGCACGCACACCCTGCACCGCGAGACGCGCTGATCGATCGTCGTTAGACGACGTGCTCGAGACCGCCGCTTCCGGCGGACCCGAGCACGCCACGATCCGGCGGGGCAAGGCCGGGAGGGGTGGCCTTGCCGAAGCGGATCGCTGCTACGACGGCGTCCGTCTTGGAGTGAACGCCCAGCTTGGTCAAGATGTTTTGCGTATGGGTTCGCAGGGTGTGCCTGGCCATGCCGAGGGTCGAGGCGATCTGCTCGGGGGACAGGCCGTTGGCCATCGCCTGCAACACCTGGAGCTCGCGGGGGGTAAGCCGCTCGACCCGACGCTGCAACTCCTTGTCGCGCTTGGAGCGGGTCCGCTCCACCCGCAGCACTCGGTTGACGTCGTCGGGACGGTGCAGCGGTTCTCCGCGGTAGGCACGCCGAACGGCCATCGCCACGTCGTCGATCGCAGATGTCTTGCGTAACAGCCCTCGCGCGCCGGCCTGGATCGCCCGGGCGAGAGAGGCGTCGTCGTCCTCGCCGGTCAAGATGACGATCGCGGAGCGCCCACCCTCGGTACGGATGCGACGGGTCGCTTCCAGGCCGTCGATGCCGGGCATACGCAGATCCATGAGCACGACGTCGGGTTGTTGCTCAAGGGTCGCGGTGATCGCGAGCTCGCCGTCATCGACGACCTGGATCACGGTGAGGTCCTGCTCTTTGTCCAAGGCGATCTGCATCGCTTCGCCGAACGACCGGTGGTCGTCGGCGATCACGACGGTGATGGGTGGGGTTCGAACCATGGCTGGGCGATGGTAGGCCGTGAATGGCCAAGTTCCCCGTAGCCGAAGAGACCCATTTCTCATGTCCCCCGGTGGGGGGACAGCGCAAAGAGCATCTCCGAACACTCGTTGACACCGCGTGCGGCACAGACATAGCGTCTCGCGCGCGATGAACCCTGCTGCGGAAGGAACCGTCTACCCCGACGTCAGCTTCTTCGTCGACCCCGAGCGTGTGGCGAGTTTCCGTCGGGTGTTCGGCTCGCCACAGGGGGTTCCGCCCACCTACGTTGCGGTGGCGGAGTTCACCGTGCTGCCGCAGGTGTTCGACGATCCGTTCCTCGGGTTGGATTTCCCCCGGGTCGTGCACGGCTCGCAGGACTACATCCACGAGCGCCCGCTCCGCGAAGGTGAAACCGTCACTGTCCGGGTGCGGCTGGAGTCGATCCGCTCCAAAGGCGCCAACGGGTTCCTCACGATCGTCACGGAGCTGATCGATGCCGACGGCGCGATCGTGTGCACGGCTCACTCGCAGCTGATCGAACGCGGGCCCGCAGCATGAGGCGGACGTTCGAAGACCTCGAGGTGGGCCAAGCGTTGCCGGTTGCCTCGCGCACGGTTACCGCCGCCGACGTCAAGGCCTACGCGGAGGCGGGGGGTGACCACAACCCCCTGCACCTCGACGACGCGTTCGCCCGCGGCGTGGGCTTTCCGGGCATCATCGCCCACGGCATGTTCACGATGGGCCACCTGTCCGCGGCGGTCTCGGCGTGGGCTGGGGACGCCGAGGCGGTGACCATGATCTCCGCGCAGTTCCGCGCTCCGGTCTTCATGGGAGACGTCATCGAAGCCGGCGGCAGTGTGAAGGCGTTGGACCCTGACGCGCGCACCGCCACGCTCGAGCTGTGGGTGCGCGTCGAGCGGGACGCGGCCACCGAGTGGCCGATCAGGAAGGGCGAGGCGCACGTGCGTCTTACCTAACGGAAAGGGCGGCCCGAAGGCCACCCTCTCGCACCGCGGGAACGCAGGTGGTTACGCGATCTCGCGTCGCACTCCCGACATCGCACGGATCGCATCGGACATGCGGTCGACCACGATCTGCATGTCGTTGCCGACACCCTCGTCGACGCGGATCGACAACCGGTCGATCTTGTGTCCGAGCACCTCGGCGACCTTGAGCATGGCTTCCGCCTGCCCCTGGCCCTCGCGGTGCAGCTGGTCGGCCACCTGCTGGAACCGCACGTCGATCGTGCCCAGCATG
>JANMPG010000189.1:0-28993 GCA_031369745.1 Actinomycetes bacterium | reverse complement strand
GCGGCGCGCCCGCCGATGAGGGTGGGGAGGGGTGGTGCGTGGCGGGCGCGCCGCGGGCGTGCGCGAGGGGCGCACACGCGTGTGAGGCACGCGGATCGGCTGCTCGAGGTTGCGGGCCGCGGTGCTCACGCGGCCTCCTCGATCCGTTGGGCCGCGCGAAGCTTGGCGCTACGGGCGCGGGGGTTGTCCCGGCGTTCGTCTTCGGAGGCGATGAGCGGCTTCTTCGTGAGCACCCCGAACACCGGGTCATCGCGGAAGGTTCGTTTCACGATGCCGTCCTCTAAGGAGTGATACGAGATGACCACGACGCGGCCGCCCGGGCGGAGGAACCCCGCCGCGTGCGGCAGGGACGCGGCGAGCTCCTCCAGCTCCCGGTTGACCGCGATGCGGAGCGCCTGGAACGTGCGACGCGCGGGGTGGGGGCCCCCCGGACGCCGCCCCAAGGCACCCGCGACGACACCGGCCAGTTGGTCGGTGGTGGTGATCGGACGTTTGCGAACGATCGCGGCCGCGATCCGGCGCGAGCGCCGCTCGTCGCCGAAGTGGTAGATCACGTCGGCCAACTCGCGCTCGGGCAATCCGTTGACCAGATCGGCCGCAGAGGGCTCTCCCGCGCTGGTGCCGGCCATGCGCATGTCCAGCGGCGCGTCGTGGCGGAACGAAAACCCGCGCTCGGGCTGGTCCAGTTGCATCGAGGACACTCCGAGATCGAAGAGCACGCCGTCCGCTGGACCGCCGACGACCTCCTCATCCACCTCGGAGAACCGTGCGCGCACGAATCGCACCCGGTCGGCGAATCGACCGAGTCGCTGCGTCGCGAGCGCGAGCGCCTCGGGATCGCGATCGATACCAACGACCGCACCGACACCCGCGTCCAGCAGCGCGGCGGCGTGCCCGCCGGCGCCCAGCGTCATATCCACGACGACCGCCGCGTGACCGAGCATCTGCACCACCTCGTCAACCATGACCGGCCGGTGAGGGGCCTCACTCACCCGATATGTCCGACGAACAGTCCGAACCCGATCGACGCCACGAGCGTCAGTGCGGTCATGCCGATCAACGACAGGCTCTGGCGAACCTCGTCGCCGAGCTTGCTGGACGCTTGCATCTGTTTGGCCATATCTGTCTCCTCCGCGTCGTTGGTTGCTATCGATTGGAGTCGAGGGTTCCTGCTTGATAGGCGCCCGCATAGGCGGCCTCGTAGCGTTCGAAGGCGGCGCGGTCCCAGATCTCCACGCGATCGCGCACGCCGAGCACGGTCACGTCTTTTCGGATACCGACCGCATCGCGGAGCCGGCCGGGCAGCGTCAAACGGCCCTGGCCATCCAGCTTCAGCTCATCGGACGCTCCGAAGAACAACCGCGCGTAGGCACGCCCGGGCGCGTCGGAAAGGGGGGACGACGAGACCTCATCGGCGCGTCGCTCCCATTCGACCCTGGGGAAGGCGAAGAGACAGCCGTCCTGGCCTATCGTCAGCCATGCTCCATCTACGAAGGCCTCACGGAACCTCGCAGGCAGGGACAGCCGACCCTTCGGGTCGAGCTGGTAGCTATGCGTGCCGAGCAGTTCGGCCACGCGTCCTCCCCTTTCCTCCACTGTGGGTCCCGTTTATGCCACTCACACTCCACTACGTCAACATGCTTTGCGCCCGAACTGTTGTTCGATACCGGAACGACCACGGTGAGAGGACTGCAGAGAGGAACGCGCGAGGCAGGAGGAGGGATCCTCAGATCCAGATCAAAGGAGGTACTGCTCCCAGCCCGGTTCGACCAGGCCGAGCGTGAGACGGAAGCCGTCGGAGGGCGCGAAGGGCAGCCGGGCGAGCCGGAACCCCGACTCCTGCGGCGTACGGTCCATCTTCTTGGCATTGCAACGGCGACAGGCCGCGACGACGTTTTCCCATACGTGCAGCCCCCCGCGCGAGCGCGGGATCACGTGATCGAGGTTCTCTGCGGCACCGCCACAGTATTGACAGGTCCACACGTCGCGGGCGAACACCGCTCGGCGGGTCATCGGGGCGTGCTGGCGATGGGGCACGTGCACGAAATGGCGCAGCCGAACGACCGAAGGCGCGTCGATGTGCATGTGCTCACTGCGGAAGACCGCTCCGTTGCTCACGACGACGTCGGCTTTCTGCTTCCACACGAGCACGACGGCACGCCTCGCCGGTAACACCGCGAGGGGTACGTCGGTGGCGTTCAACACGAGCGCCTTCCCCATGACGGAAGTCTACGGCTCGCGGCTTGAATCACAAGCGTGTAACCTTGGCAGCCGGGACCGGTCCGGGCGGGATGCCTGGAGTTGCGAACAGGGGCCGCGCGGGGCGTCCGCACGTTCGGACCGGTCCCATTTCATCAACCCCCTCGCGGGAACCGGCTGCCGAGCCTCGGCGTCCCAACGGTGTGATCGGTCCTGCGCGCACCGGGGGGTCACATGACGACAACCTGGGCGTACGATGTGTTGCACTGTCCGTTCGCAGAGGGGGTACCCGCTTGGAACTGCGCGAAGAAACGCGTGACTGGCAAGCGTTCGCAGACCGTTTCCAAACCCTGCAAGACAACGTGGAGCGAGTCGTGCGCGGCAAGCACGAGCCGATCCGCTTAGCGCTGGTCGCCCTCATCGCCGAGGGGCATCTGCTGATCGAAGACGTGCCCGGTGTCGGAAAGACGATGCTGGCCAAGGCGATCGCCCGGTCGATCGACTGCTCGTTCCGACGTATCCAGTTCACACCCGACATGCTCCCGACGGACATCACCGGCGTCAACGTGTTCAATCAGGAGCGAGGCGACTTCGAATTCCGCCCCGGCGCCGTGTTCGCCAACGTCGTGCTCGGCGACGAGATCAACCGCGCCTCGCCCAAGACCCAATCGGCCCTGCTCGAGTGTATGGAGGAACGCCAGGTCACGATCGACGCCGAGACACACATCTTGGGAACCCCGTTCATCGTGATCGCGACACAGAACCCGGTGGAGCACGAGGGCACCTATCCCCTGCCCGAGGCGCAACTGGATCGATTCATGTTGCGACTGTCCGTCGGCTACCCGACGGCCGAGGTCGAGGCCGACATCTTGGCGAGTCACACGGCCGGTGACCAGCTGGCCGAGATCGCGCCGGTGTGCGACGCGCGCGACGTCGCCGAGCTGATCGCGCTCGCGCGCGAGGTGCACGTCGCGCCCGCCATCCGCGCCTACATCGTGGCGGTGATGGAGGCTTCTCGCCGGCACGCCGACGTCTACCTGGGCGCCAGCCCGCGCGCATCGATCATGCTCTTGCGCGCCTCGCGCGCGTACGCGGCGGCCGAACGCCGCGATTTCGTGATCCCCGATGACGTCAAGACGCTCGCGCGACCGGTGCTCGGTCACCGCATCATCGTGACAGCCGATGCCGCGATGAGCGGGCGCGATACCGCCGCCGTGATCGACGACATCCTCACCACCGTTGAGGTGCCGGTCGCGGAGCGACCCTGATGCTCACGCCCCGCGGCATCACCGTTGCCGTCGCGGGCGTGGGCATGTGGTTCTTCGCGCGGATCCTCGGTTCCCCAGGTCTGGAGGTGATCGGGATCGGGCTCGCGCTGTTGCCCGCGATCGCGGGGGTCTACCTGCGGTGGACCGACCGTCCGGTCCAGGTATCGCGTCACCTGTCGCAAGCACGCGTCGCCCCCGGCACGCGGGTCACCATCCGACTCGACGTCGAGAACCGAGCACCGACGTCGACGTCGTTCCTCCTGCTGGAAGATCGTCTGCCGCCGGCGCTCGGCCGTCCCGCCCGGCTGGTGGTCACGGGCGTGGGTCCCCGCGGCACACAGCGTGCCTCCTACTCGATCGTGCCGCAGGCGCGGGGGCGGTACGGCATCGGGCCCCTGATGGTCGATCGCACGGACGCGTTCGGCTTGACCCGACGCCGTGTCGTCTTGGACGAACGAGAAGAGCTGCTCGTCACACCCGAGATCGAGGACCTTCGTGCGCCCGCGGAATCGGGCAGCACGACCAACGTGGGCAGCGCACGCTCGCGGCAGCTCCTGCGCGCCGGCGAGGAGTACTACACGATGCGCAACTACCAAGAGGGCGACGATCTTCGACGGATCCATTGGCCATCGGTCGCCCGCACGGGGGCGCTGATGATCCGCCAAGACGAAGCGTCGAAACGAGCGGGTGGGTTGATCTACCTCGACAGCCGAGAGTCGATGCTCGGGCCGGCGAGAGGTCCGGCGTTCGAGCGAGCTGTGTCGTGCGCGGCAAGTGTGGGGGCACTGTTCGCCCGCAACGGGTTCGCCCTTCGCCTCGGCGCCGATGAGACGGCGATCCAGCCCGTGTCCGAGGAGGCGTTCCTCGACGTGCTGACCGGTTTGACCCACGGACGCGGGCGCACGCTCGCCCGCACGCTGACGGCGCTACGGCTCGCGGGCGGTGGCGACACGTCGCTGGTTTTCATCGGGGCGCCCCTCCCGCCCCAGGAACTGCCGCAGCTCGTGCGCGCCGGCGCCGCGTTCGGGCCCAAGCTCGCCGTGTTCGTACATCCTGGCGATCCGGCGAGCGCGCCCGCCAACCGAAGAACCCAGATGGAGTCCCGCGCCACGCAGGCCCGCCTCACGCTGATGCGTGCGGGGTGGGACTGCCTGGTGCTGTCCCCGACGACGAGATTGCGAGAGCGATGGCACACGCCACGAGATCACCAGCGCGCGTCCAACGCCTGAGCGCGCTCGTTGCGATCGTGGCCGTTGCGGTCGCGATCGGGTTCGCGTTCGGGCGCATCCTGGTGGGTAACTCCCCGACCTACAAGCTGCTCGCGGTCGGGGTCGCCTCGGGTGCGATCGCGTGGGCGACGGAGCGTCGAGGCATGCTCGTTGCCACACTGGTGAGCGCCGGGGGGCTGCTCGTGGTGCTCGGGTGGACATCGGCGGTGCACACCACCTGGTACGGGCTGCCTGGGGCGGGGACGATCCGCACGCTCGCGTCCTTGGCGACCCAGGTGGGCGCCCAAGCCCGCGAGTACGTCTCGCCGGCCCCACCCACCGCTTCGCTCTTGCTCGCCGGTGTGATCGCGGTATGGGCCGCGGTGTTTTCCTGCTACGCATTGGCGTTTCGGGCGCAAAGCCCATTGCTCGCTCTCGTGCCGCCGCTCGCATTGGTGGTGTTCGCCGACGGTGTGCTTGATGAGGCCGTTCGCCCGCTCTACGGGATCGTGTTCCTGCTCGCGGCCTTGGCGGTGTTGTTCGCCGATGCGCTTCGCAGGCTCCAAGGCTGGGGGCCCGTGTGGAGTCCGACCGGCAACCGGGACCGGCTGCTTCCCGCTGCCGGGCGAAACGCCCGGCGGATCGGGCTGACCGCGGTGGCGTTCGCGACGCTCGCACCCGTGCTCATGCCCGGGTTCGGCACCAAGGCGGTCTTCGATCTGCAGTCGATCAACGGCGACGGCCGCATCCGGGTGAGCCCACTGGTGTCGTTGGGGGCCATCTTGAACGATCCGAATGCCGACCGGGTCGAGTTGTTCCGTGTGCAGACGGATCGCCCGTCGTATTGGCGGATGGTGGCCCTCGATGACTTCTCCAGCGGCACGACCTGGGAGGCGATACCGGATGACGGCGTCGCGGTGACGCCCGACGTCGCGTTCGACAGCTCGTCTTCGCCGGGCGAGTCGCTGACGCAGACGATCACGGTCGCCCACGATCTTGGTTTCGCGTGGCTCGTGGCCGCCGCCGATCCGGTCTC
The DNA here is from genome assembly GCA_031369745.1 of Actinomycetes bacterium. Classification (GTDB taxonomy): domain Bacteria; phylum Actinomycetota; class UBA4738; order UBA4738; family HRBIN12; genus AC-51. The sequence continues at coordinate 23,282 of JANMPG010000189.1, read as the reverse complement.
GATCCAGATCGACCACGAGGTCTCCTGGCACGCGGCGTCCTCGTCGCTGCAGATGGACGGATGGCCCGACGAAGGGGAGACCTACACGGTGACGTCGCGGCGACCCAACCCGAGCGCCGATGACCTACGCTTGGTCGGGATCGCAGCGGAGAGTGCAGCGCTCACCCAGCTGCCCGACAACATCCCGCCGCTGGTCGCCGAACGTGCGCGCGAGTGGACGGCCGGTGCCACAACGGACTTCGACAAGGTAACGGCCATCGTCGATCACCTCACGAGCGGCGAATTCGACTACCGAACCGATGTTGCCTACCGCGATGACCCGCAGACGCTCGCGGACATGCTCACGGTCACCAAGGCGGGTTTCTGCCAGCAGTTCGCCAGCCTGATGGCGGTGATGCTTCGCGAACTCGGTATCCCAGCGCGCGTGGCGCTCGGCTTCACGCAAGGCGGCTCGATCGGCGACGCGACCTGGTCGGTGACCACGAAGAACTACCACAGTTGGGTCGAGGTCCCGTTCCAGGGCTATGGCTGGCTCAGCTTCGATCCCACGCCGTCCTTCGTCGATCCCGCGTCCGCGGGCTACCAGTCGGTCGCGGGCCTTCCAGACCCGATCTGCCCGAGACCAGCACCGGGTTGTCGAGACGGCGGCGGTATCAACGGCGGACTCCGCGGCAACGTCAAGGGCGGGTCACTGAACGAGCAGCGGGGAACGGGAGGGTCGATCGGGGAGCCGACCGAGGCGCCGACGACGACCAGCCCGGGGATCCCCCTCGGGCGTCTCGCGGGCGCGGCCGGGCTCGTCCTGGCCGTGATCGCGATCGCGATCCCGCTGCGGCATCGTGCGCGGCGGCGCCGGCGCCTGCACGCGGCGCCCGACCCGCGCACCCTCATCCTGGCCACCTACGACGTGTTCGCCGAGCGAGCGGGCGAGCTTGGCTGGGGTCGAGATCCGGGAGAGACCCCCGAGGAGTTCCGTCGCAGGCTCGATGCGGCCGCGTCTCTCGGTGACGACGCGCAGCCCTGTCTGGCACGACTGACCACAACGGTGGTTCGAGCGGCCTACGCCCCAGACCAGCCCGGCGCCGACGCCGCGCTCGAGATCGAGCAGGACACGGCGGCGGTGTTGCACCAGCTCCGCGAGTCCACGCCCCTTCGGCAGCGGATCGTGGGGTTGTACCGCCGGACCTGAGCCCTCAGGTGCCCGTCTGGGCCACGGCGGCGGCTTCCCGCAGGGCCCGCACGAACTTGTCGCGGTCGTCTTGGAACGACCGCACGTTGGATTCCACCGATGTGGCGATGTCGTCGATCGCCACGAAGAACGCCATCTGGCCGTCCTTCAACGCATCCATGACCTCGCCGTCGCGCCGGCAGATCTTGAAGATGCTCTGCCCGTCGGTGACCAGCTGCACCTCCGACAGATGCTGGCCGAGGCCCGCGCGCTTGTTGAGGAACTCCCAGGATCGCCGTACGCGCTGCAGCGACATGCCGCCGTCGAGCAGCGACTTCACGACACGTAGGGCGACGAGGTCTCGGAAGGCGTACAAACGAGGGACGCCCGGTCGGCCGCCGGTGCCCTGCACCGTCGGCGACACGAGACCGATCTGATCCCAGTAGCGCAGTTGGCGAGCGGAACACCCGGTGAACTTGCTGGCTTGGTGAGCGGTGAACCCCTCCATGCGGACGCCCGTCCTCCGTTTCCGATCCTCGTCCTACGTTCACGCACTGCGGCGACGCCGTGGTCGGAGAGGAAGAGCAACTTCCGGATTCTGACGGTCGCGTGCCCCTTGGGGAGGGGACCCCGTTGTACACCGCTCCTTCGCATGGTGGCAAGCTGCGAGCTAGTTGGGCATGCGCGCGATGTGGTTCGCAGCTCGAGGGCGACGAGCGAACGTTACGACTGGCGGAATCGCGACGCGATCCGACCCAACAGTCCCGGCAAAGTGAAGCCCTCGTCCTGCATCAAGCGGAGCTGGTCTCGGCCCAGCTGCCCGACGTATCGGTACAACAACACGGCCGACACCACGGTGATGACGAAACCGATGGCGGCGACGAGAACCGACATCACGAACAGCATGATCATCACGAGGCCGACGACGAAGGCGATCGACGCCCAGCGGATGCGTCGCGCCAGGTGCGTGTACAGGTCGGTACGCCCCACTTGTTCGACGAACCCGGGGTCATCTTCTGTCAGGCGTCGCTCGATCTCGTCGAGGATGCGCTGTTCGTGATCACTCAGTGGCATAGGTCCTCCGGTCGCGGGGTCGACCTTCACGTTCGATTATAGGAAGGACCAGACGAAGGTGGAACAGCGGGCGGGACTCGTTCGGGTTTCGGCTCGGGCGGCTGCGGACGGTCGTGCCGACGATCCAGCAAGGTCGCCTGTGTTGCAGCGCCTTTGCCGAAGCGGTGTTCGATGCGGTCCATCGCGCGTTCGACATCCCCCCAACGTTCCCCGCGTAGGAACGCCAACTGTTCGGCGCCCGCTTGCTGCAATCCGGATGCTTGGACGCCCAGTAAGCGTACCCGGCGACCACCGCCGGGCAGCGCGCGATACAGCTCGTCGACGACGTGGTACAGCTCGGCTCCGACATCGGTTGCATCGGCGAGCGTGCGGGCGCGCGACAGGGTCGTGAAGTTCGCCAGGCGCACCTTCAGGGTCACCGTGCGCGCACGATAGCCATCTTCGCGCAACCGGGCGGCGACCTTGCCCGACAGGTGCAGCAGTTCGCGGAGGATCTCCGTGGTGTCATCGAGATCGCGCTCGAACGTCTCTTCGTGGCCGACCGACTTCGGTGTCTCGTACGGGATCACCGCGCGATCGTCGAGGCCGTGTGCGAGCGCGCTCAGGTGACGGGTGGATGCCTCGCCCAGCAGTCGCTCCAGGACCGAGGGTGGCGTGCGCGCGAGGTCGCCGACGGTGCGGATGGCCAAGCGCCCCAGCAACTCCGCGGTCTTTGCGCCAACACCCCACAGGCGCCCGACCGGCAACGGCTCGAGGAACGCGAGCGTGCCTTCCACCGGCACGTGCACCAAGCCGTCGGGCTTGCGATGATCGGATGCGAGCTTCGCCACGAACTTCGTTGCCGCGACGCCTGCCGAACAGGTCACACCGACCTCGCGTGCGACATCGGCGCGGATCTTCGCCGCGATCTGCACGGGGTCGCCGAACAACCGGGTGGCGCCGGCAACGTCGAGGAACGCTTCGTCAAGCGAGATCGGTTCGACCAGCGGCGTGTGCGCCAGCAGCACTTCTCGGAAGCGATTGGAGTGCATGCGGTAGGCGTCGAAATCGGGAGCCAGGAATATCGCGTCTGGACACAGGCGCCGAGCCCGCACCGCGGGCATCGCCGAGCGCACACCGAAGCGGCGGGCCTCATACGACGCGCTGGACACCACCCCACGCGAGCCGGTGCCGCCGACCACCACCGGCTTGCCGCGAAGCGTGGGGTCCTTCAGCATCTCGACGCCGGCGTAGAACGCGTCGAGATCGACGTGCAAGATCGGCTCGAGCGGCCGGGGGGTCATCGCCTGCCACCCTAGCCCGCGGAACCGGGACTGGCGTGCCACAGATGCCGCCCGGGCTGCGGAGCGTTGGGTTGCTCGGGATACGCCATGACCTCGCGCAGACGCCCGTCACGACGTGCTTCCTGCAACGCCAGCAGGTCCCAGACGTCTTCGGCGATCACGCTCACCCCTGCCTTGCCCGTGCGACGCAGCTGCCCCCACACCGCCAACGCATACGCGTGAAAGACCGTACGCGCCACCTTGCCCTGCACCGACGGGAACACCGTGGCCTCGAGCGGGCCCGTAGCGTCGTCCAGCGAGATGAAGATGATGCGTTGCCCGCTGCGCACCGCCGGGGTCTGGGTAGCGATCTTGACCCCGGCGACCATGACCCACTCCTCCTGGCGCTTGTGGCGCAGGTCGACCGCCCGCGTCACGCCCAGATCGCGCAGCAGCGGCTCGTAGAAGCTCACCAGGTGGCGCGTGGCGTCCATGCCGAACACGTCGAGCTCGGCGCGCACCACCTCGGCGTCGCTGTAGTCGGGGAACGCATGGCGCGACACGGGGGTATCGCCCAGGGTCATCTGGTCTCCTTCCCGGGGCGCAGGCACGGTGATCGCGTCGTACAGGTGGTCTCGTCGGCCGCCCGGCAGCGCGTCGAACGCACCGGCGTGGGCAAGCGCTTCGGCCACGGGGCGCGACACCGTGGTGCGCCGTAGGAAGTCCCCCATGTCGTGGAAGGCCCGCTCGGCGCGTGCGATCAAGATCGAACGGATGTCGCTCGCCGACATCCCATGCACGTCTTGCAGACCGATGCGGATGCCCAAGGTGCCGTCGTCGGTTTCTTCGGTGACGTAATCGGGCTCGCTGCGGTGGATGTCGAGCGGCAAGATCGGCACGCCCGCACGCCGGGCATCGTCGAGCAGGAGCCGCCGCGGGTACATGCCGGGGTCATGGGTCAAGATGCCCGCGAAGAACTGTGCCCGGTAGTGCGTCTTGAGCCACGCCGATCGATAGGTGGGCACGGCGAAGGCCGCCGCGTGCGCCTTGCAGAACCCGAAGCTCGCGAACTGCGCGACGTCGTCCCACGTCTGCTCGGCGGCGACCGGATCGACCCCGCGCGCGATCGCCCGTTTTAGGAAATCGGCACGGAGCCCCGGCAGCATCTCGTCGTCATCCAGATGCCGTCGGATGTGATCGGCGTAGGTGAGGTCGTAGCCTGCCAGCGCCGAGAGGGTTCGGATCACCTGCTCGTGATAGACGATCACCCCGAAGGTCTCCTGTAAGGCGGGGCGCAGGCTCGGGTGTGCGTACGTCGGGCGCCGCATGCCGGTGCGGCAAGCGATGTAGGGCCGGATCATGTCGGATTTCACCGGGCCCGGGCGGAACAGCGAGATGTCGACGATCAGGTCTTCCCAGCGTTCGGGTTGGATCTTCTGCAACAGCTCGCGCTGGCCGGGCGATTCGATCTGGAAGCAGCCCAGGGTGTCGGATGCGCGGATCAGATCGAACGTGGCGGGGTCATCGAGCGGGATCTGGTCCAGGTCGACCTTGTGCCCGGTGGTGCGGGCGATCTCGCCGAGCGCGTGACGCATCGACGAGAGCATCCGCACGCCCAAGACATCGAGCTTGAGGTAGCCGAGCAACTCGAAGTCGTCCTTGTCGGCCTGGATCATGCGGTGGCCGCCCGCGCTGCGCTCCAGCGGCACCCGTTGCACCAAGTCGTGACTCGCCAGCACGATCCCGCACGGGTGCAACGCGATATGTCGTGGGAAGCCATCGAGTCGCTCGGCCACCCGGAACAACAGATCGAGCTGGCGCATCGGCAGGTTGAGGCCCTGCAGCTCGGGCAATCGTTCGAGCCCGTCGCGCAGATGCCTCGACGAGATGTGCGGGAAGGCCTTCGCGACCACGCCGAGCTCGACATCGGGTAGGCCGAGCGCCTTGCCCACTTCGCGCACCGCCGAGCGCGCGCGATAGGTGTCGATCATGGCGACGCAGCCGGCGCGCTCGGTGCCGTGTCGCGACAAAACCATGTCGTAGACGTCTTCGCGCCGGGCCGACTCGACATCGATATCGATGTCGGGCAGGTCCTCGCGCATCGGGTTCATGAACCGCTCGAACGACAGGTTGTGGCGGAGCGCGTCGACATCGGAGATGCCCGTGAGGTAGCACACCAGCGAGCCTGCGGCACTGCCGCGGCACGCCGCGAAGATGCCCATCGACTTGATGTCGGCCACGATGTCGGCCACCGTCAGGAAGTAGGCCGCATAGCCCATCTGCCGGATCATCGACAGCTCCAGATGCACGCGATCGCGCAGTCGCTCGTCGTCGGTCATGCCGCGTTCGTGGGCGCCGCGCCAACACCGCTGCGCCAGCAACGCGTCGGCGCTTCGACCCGCCGGTGTCGCGAAGTCGGGGAAGTGGACCTGCTTGAGCCCGAGATCGAACGTACAGCGCTCGGCGATCGCGAGGGTTTGGTCGCATAGGTCGGGGCGTTCGTCGAACAACGTGCGCATCGCCACGGGCGATTTCAGCCAGCCCTCCGCGTTGGTGCGGGTGACGTTGGACGAGGCGATCGGCACGATGCGGCGCATGCACTCCAGCGCGTCGGCGACGAAGGCGTCCTGCGGAGCCAGGTAGCGCACGGGGTTGGTGGCGACCACGGTGGCGTCGAGACGCTCGGCGAACCGCAGCATCGCTTTGACCTCGACCTGCGAACCGGCCTCGACGCGATGTTCCGCAGCAACCACGCACCGCTCGGGACCGAACGCCTCGCGGTAGGAAGCGGCAAGCGAGGCCGCAGCGTCGAGGCGCCCGGCGATCGCCAACCGGCCGGGGTGCGATCGCGGTCCGAGGAGCACCGTCAACCCGCCGGCGTGCGCGCAGATCTGCTCGGTGGCCACCCACGGATCGCCGCGCTCCCCCAGCAGGTGTGCGTCGGTGATCAGCCGGCACAGGTTCGCGTACCCGACGTCGTCTTGAGCCAGGAGGACCACATGCGCGTCCCCCGGTGGCGGCATCGGTGCTCGCACGCTCAGCGAGGCGCCGAGGATCGGTTTGATGCCTTCGCGGTGGCACGCTTGCACGAACCGCGCAGCGCCGTAGAGCCCGTCGCGATCGGTCAAGGCGACCGCCGGCATCTCGAGCTCGACGGCCCGCGCCACGAGCTGCTCGGGCGTGAACGCGCCCTCCTTCAGTGAGAAGCACGAGCGGACGTCGAGGTGGGCGAAGGAGGGGGCCATGACGCCCACCTCAATCCCACAGGCGTTCCATGTGCCAGAGATCTCGCTGGCGGTCGAAGTACAGGTCCCACACCGCGCCGCCGCGAGCCTCGACGCGCCAGTACTCGCGGTCGCGCCCGTCGGCCCACCACCGTCCCTCGATGCGCCACTTGCCGATGACGTCGGCGACCTCGTAGCGCCGTCCCCGCCACTCGAACGCCGAAGGCAACCCGGCATCGCGTTCGACCCGAACCTGTTCATCGAAGCGCTTCGTCATCTCCGGTGTACCTCGCTCCTCACCCCTTCGGAATCGAACGTATGTTCGAGGGGAGGATGAAGGTACTCCTCGCCACCGACATCCGTCAAGACCGGCGTCACCCAAACTCCATGGCGCCGTGCCTGCACCGTCAGACCACGGCGGTACCCTCGACACATGGGGGGTACGAACCACGACGCGAGCTTGGAAGATGGCTTCGCGCCGTACGCTCCCGGCGACACCGTCGCGATCCGTGAACTGTGGGATGGGCGTGTCTGGTACGCCCGTCCGGCCACGGTCGTTCGCGACGAGCCGAACGTCACCATGCTGCTCGTGCCGCCGAAGGTGGTCTGCAAGGAGCCGATCGACCCCGACGGCACGCCGCTTCGTCTGCCGCAAGACACCTGGGGCTTCACCGACACCCCTCGCAGCGACCGTTCGATGCTGTCGTTCGCGTTCCCCGACACGCCGTACTCGGTGATCCTCGGCTTCGATGAACGGTTCCTGCTCGAGGAGTACTACGTCAACCTGCAAACGCCGCTCGTGCGCTCCCGGTCCGGGTTCGACACCGTGGAGCACATCCTCGATGTGACGATCCCGCCCGATCGCACCACGTGGGCCTGGAAGGACGAAGACGAGCTGGCCGAAGCCGTCGATCGGGGCCTGTTCACCGAGGAGGACACCGCGTGGTTCCGCTACTGGGGCGAGCGTGCCGTCGAGCATGTGCTGCTCCGCGAACCGCCGTTCGACGAGGACTGGTCCACCTGGCGCCCCGACCCCGCCTGGGAAGAACCGGTCCTGCCCAACGACTGGGCCCTCGCACCCGCGTAACTCCGGTTCCCAGCGCCTCCCCACATCCAAGGTGCCCAGGCGTAGTATCCGGGCCGTCCTATGCCCAAACAAGGAGGGATCGGGTATGTCCGGATTCGATAACGGTGGCGCACCACCACCACCACCGCCACCCCCGAGCGCCGGCGGTGGCGGTGCGATCCCCGAACGCGGTCTCGGCGACATCTTGACCACCGCGTTCGAGCTCTACAAAGCGAACGCCGCGCAGCTGATCAAGATCGTCGCGATCGTGGTTGTGCCCCTCACCTTCGTGCTCGCCCTGCTCACGCAGGTCGCGTTCAAACAGAACTGCACCGTCCAAGACATCCAGACGCTCCAGGACCTCCAAGACGTCGCGAACAGATGCACCGCGGGCATCGGCCGGGGTCTGTTCATCGGGGCGATCGGCTGGTTCATCGCGGTCGCCATCCAGCAGCTCATCCTGGGTGCCGTCACGCGCGGTGGGGCCGCTGCCGTGCTCGGTCGCCCCGTCGATGTCGACGCGAGCTACCGCTACGCCTTCTCGCGGCTCGGTGGGTTGATCGGGTTGGCGTTGCTCATCGCGCTCGCCGTCTTCCTCGGCTTCTTCGTCATCTTCATCGGCGCGCTGATCGTCGGTGTGTTCTTCGCGATGGCGGTACCGGCTTTCATTATCGAAGGCAGCGGGGCGGTCGACTCGATGTCTCGATCCTGGGCGCTCGTACGAGGCCACTGGTGGCACACGCTGGGCGTGATCCTCGTCGCAGCGATCATCGCCGGGATCGTCAACGGGATCTTGACCACGATCGCCGGAAGCAACTTCTTCTTGTACTGGATCTTCTCTGCGATCGGGCAAAGCATCACGGCGCCTTTCGTCGCGCTCGTCGCCGTGATCTTGTACGTCGACCTTCGTTCGCGCCACGAAGGGCTGACAGCAGACCAGCTGGGCTCGCAGCTAGACGCAGCCCAAGCCTGACGGCGGTTTGTTGCCGAACGAGGCGCTCCCCTTGGGGGCGCCTCGTTCGTTGCCCCCACCGTCGAGCGCCGCGTGTGGCAATCTCGTGGGATGGCCGCTGCCGAGACCACTCTCGACCTCACCGCGATACGCACACGCTTTCCTGCCCTGTCCCGTGTCGGTCCCGACGGCGCGCCATACGTGTGGGTCGATGCGCCGGGCGGATCCCAGATGGTCGACACGGCTATCGCGGCGGTCACCGACCGCATGCGCTCGGGGGCGTCGAACACCCACGGTGTCTTTCCCCTCAGCGTCGAGATCGATGAGCTGATCCATGACGCGCGCCGTGCGGGCGCCGACTTCCTCGGTTGCGATCCGGGCGAGGTCGTGTTCGGCCAGAACGCCACGTCGCTGCTGCTGCATCTGTCTCGTGCGATCGGACGCACGTGGGGCCCCGGCGACGAGATCGTGCTCACCCGGTTGGATCACGACGCGAACGTGCGCCCCTGGTTGCTCGCCGCGCGCGATGCGGGTGCGACCGTTCGCTGGGTCGACGTCCATGACGACGACGTGACACTGGACCTCGACTCGTTCGACGCGCAGCTGTCGGACCGCACGAAACTGGTCGCGTTCACCCTGGCATCCAACGCGGTCGGCTCGATGCCTCCCGCCGCCGAGCTCACCGCCCGCGCGAAGGCGACGGGCGCGCTGGTCGCGATCGACGGTGTGCACCTGGCGCAACACCACGCGATCTCGCTGCACGCCACGGGAGCCGACATCGTGGCGACGTCCCCGTACAAGTACTTCGGCCCACACCAAGGCATGCTCGGCGTTCGCGCAGAGGTTCTCGAAGCCTTCGAGCCCTACAAGCTTCGCGCCGCCCCCGACGACGACCCCGATCGTTGGGAAACCGGCACCCAGAACCACGAAGCGCTCGCGGGCACGATCGCCGCGATCGACTACATCGCCGGCATCGGCGGCGGCGCGGACCGACGCGCGGCGATCCTCGCCGGATTCGCCGCGTTCGACGCGCACGAACGCCAGCTCGCCCGCCGGTTCCTCGATGGCGCCGCAGCGATCGAGCACGTGCGTGTCTACGGCATCACCGAGACGGCGCGGTTGGGCGAACGCACGCCAACCTTCGCCGTGCGGGTCGGCGCGCAGCATCCCCTCGACACGTGCGCGGCGCTCGCGAAGCGCGGCATCTTCACGTGGGACGGGCACTACTACGCGATCGAGGTCTTCGAGCGCCTCGGACTGCTGGAGCGCGGGGGCGCCGTGCGGATCGGTTTCTGCCACTACCACACGCTCGCGGAGGTCGATCGGGTGCTCGCGGCCCTCGCCGAGCTCGCGGGCTGACCGAGCGCCGCGCCCGGTACCATCGGTATCTCCCCTCTGCCAAAGGGTCCTTACATGCGCATCCTCATCTTGGGCGGTGACGGGTACCTCGGGTGGCCCACCGCGATGCGGTTTTCGAACCGCGGTCACGACGTGCATGTCGTCGACAACTACCTGCGTCGCCGAGCCCACCGAGAGGCGGGCACCGACTCGCTGACCCCCATCCCCGATGACCTGCCGGCGCGCGTGGCCGCATGGCACGAGATCACCGGTCGCACGATCGGCGTGACGGAAGGCGACCTGTGTGACTGGCCCATCGTCGAGGCGGTCTTCCGAGACTTCCGGCCCGAGGCGGTCGTGCACTACGGCGAGATGCCGAGCGCGCCGTATTCGATGAAGGATCGCCACCACGCCGTGTTCACGCAGACGAACAACGTCGTCGGCACGCTGCACGTGCTGTGGGCGATCCGCGATCTGGCGCCCGACTGCCACCTCGTGAAGCTCGGCACGATGGGCGAGTACGGCACGCCAAACATCGACATCGAGGAGGGGTACATACAGATCGTGCACAACGGCCGCACGGACTATCTGCCGTTCCCCAAGCTCCCCGGGTCGATGTATCACCTGTCCAAGGTGCACGACAGCCACAACATCCATTTCGCCTCACGGGTATGGGGCGTGCGTGCGACCGATCTGAATCAAGGGGTCGTCTACGGCATCCAGACCGAAGAGACGCGGGTGGACGATCGTCTCGCCACACGTTTCGACTACGACGACGTGTTCGGCACGGCGCTGAACCGCTTCTGTCTGCAGGCCGTGATCGGACACCCGCTGACCGTGTACGGCACGGGTGGGCAGACCCGGGGCTACCTGAACATCATCGACACGCTGCGATGCATCGAGCTGGCGGTGGAGCACCCCGCCGATGCGGGTGAGTTCCGGGTGTTCAACCAGTTCACCGAGTCGTTCTCGGTGTCGGACCTCGCCGAGCTCGTGCAGAAGGCGGGGGCGATCCACGGACTCGACGTGTCGATCGAGACGGTCGCCAACCCGCGCGTCGAGCTCGAGGACCATTACTACAACCCGACGCACACGAAGCTGCTCGATCTTGGGCTGCGACCGCACCTATTGTCGAGCGAGCTCGTCGAGTCGATGTTCTCGGTGATCGAACGGTTCAAGGATCGCGTGATCACCGACCACATCCTGCCGCGAGACCAGTGGCGCCGGGTCGAGTGAGCTCGCGGTGACGACCATCCGGTTCCTGGGGGTCGCCGCCGCCGCCGTGTGCCTGTTCTTCGCGGCGCGCGCGTATGACCGCCGGCGCATCAGCCGACTCAGTCTGCTGATCATCGGGGCGGTGGTCGTGACCACGATCGTCTTGGCGGTTCGCCCGTCGGTGTTCGATCCGCTGTTCGGCTGGTTCAACGTCGCGCCGGGCAACGAGCGCCGAGAGCTGTTCGTGGTGGTGCTCGCGATCATCGTGCTGTTCTTCCTCGTCGTTCGGGTGCAGTCCGAAGGCGACACGAACGAACGAACGATGCGGCTGCTCGTCGAGGCGCTGGGGCGTGAACGCTTCGATTGGGATCGAGCTGCGGCCGTGCCCGAGGGGCGACGGCTGGTCGTCGTGATCCCGGCGTTCAACGAGGCGGGCAACGTGGGGCCGGTGGTGCGGTCGCTTCCCGAACACCTCGAAGGCATGCGCGTGATCCCACTCGTCGTCAGCGACGGCAGCATCGACGCCACCGCCGAGGAAGCCCGCGGCGCGGGCGCGCTCGTGACCGAGTTGCCGATCAACCGCGGGGGCGGCCTCGCGTTGCGTGTCGGCTACGAGATCGCGCTGCAGCTCGGGGCCGAGATCGTCGTCACGATGGATGCCGATGGGCAGCACCTGGCGAGCGAGCTTCCCACGATGGTCGCGCCGATCGTCGCGGGCGAGGCCGACTACGTGAACGGCTCACGGCTGCTCGGCGACTTCGAGCGCGACAGCTTGATCCGCCACATCGGCGTGCACGTGTTCTCCCGGATCGTGTCGGTGCTCACGGGTCGGCGCATCACGGATCCATCCAGCGGCTACCGGGCAGCTCGCGCGGACCTCTTGCACCGCCTGGTCTTGGAACAAGACCAGTTCTGGACCAGCGAGATCTTGATCGAGGCACTTCGCCACCGTGCCAAGGTGGTCGAGGTGCCGGTCACGATCGTGGCGCGCGCGAGCGGCGTGACGAAGAAGCCGCGCAGCCTTCGCTACGGTTGGAGCTTCTCCAAGGTCATCATCCAGACCTGGCTGCGCTGATCGCGCTCACACCCGCCGGAACCGGTCCCGCAACTCCCTCGCAAGCGACCGCTCGCGGCGGAACTTCTTCCAGTCGCTGGTCTTGGTGCTGAGGGTGACGTCGGTGACGATCTGCACCGCACCGAGCGCTAGCAGCGCCCACGCCGCCCACGCCGGGGCGTTCGTGACCGGCCACAGGGCAAGCGCGACGAACGGGGCGAGTTTGCTCACGATCGCGCCGCTGGCATGGAACCACGCCCGCATCGACGCTTCGGCCCGCAGATACGTGGCGTAGTCGGTCTTGATGCCCGGTCGCGGCGGCGGCGGTCCGCCCAGGAACGCGTCGGTGTAGTGGATGCCCGCGATCCAGCCCACGAACGCATGCGCGGGCAGGTGCCACCCGACGGACCAGGCGACGCCGGCGCCGAGCAGGGCAAGCCCCGCCCACGTCGCGGTCCAGGAGGCCGCCAGGGCAACGCCGAGCACGCCGAGGGCCGAGACGAGCAACATCGCCACGACGCCCACCCACGGTCGAACACGGGTTCGGACGGCGGCGCGAAACGCGCGTGTGTCGATCCGGCCGACCTGATCGGCGTACCGGCCGACCGCGACCCGGTCACGTTTGACGGCCGCGACCGCGCGCCAGAACCCGAGGGAGCGAAGGTCGACGTCGCCCGCGCCTACGGCGGCCTCGATGCGGTCCAGCTCGTGTCCGAGAGCAGCGAGCGCCGCCTGTTCTGCAGTTGGTCGTAGCACCTCCACGGTCCAGGCCCTCCTCGGGTCTAGGATTCGAATCCGACGCGCTCCCTCCCAGGTACGAGCGCTTCCCCGAACGGGAGGTCGATGTCCAAGAGCATGACACAGGCGACCGCTGCGAGCGACGCGCGCAGCGCAGCTTTGGTCACCCTTGACGGCCGCTATCACGTGACCGAGCGGATCGCCGCCGGTGGCATGGGCGAGGTCTATCGCGCGCACGACGCGGTGCTGGCCCGCGAGGTCGCGATCAAGGTGCTGCATCGCTCCCTGGCGGGCGACCAGGGGTTCGTCGACCGCTTCCGCCGTGAGGCTCGCGCCGCCGCCACGTTGAACCACCCCAACATCGTCACCGTGTTCGATTGGGGCGCGGTCGACGGCGTCTACTACATGGTCATGGAGTACGTGCACGGGCGCTCCGTACGGGAGATCTTGAACGCTCGCGGCGCCCTGGCTCCCGCCCAGGCGGCCGCGATCCTGGACCAGACGCTCGCCGCGCTCGATCATGCGCACGCCAAGGGCATCGTGCACCGCGACCTCAAGCCCGAGAACATCTTGATCACGACCGAAGGCGTCGTGAAACTGACCGACCTCGGATTGGCGCGCGCGTTCGCCGATGCGAAGAACACCCGTGCGGGCGCCGTCACCGGCACCGTGCAGTACCTGGCGCCCGAGCAGATCCGTGGCGAGCCCGCCGATCCCCGTTCGGACCTGTACTCGCTGGGCGTGGTCGCCTACGAGTTGCTGACCGACCGACTGCCGTTCACCGGCGAGACGCCGATGGCGATCGCGTACAAACATCTGTCCGATCGGGTGCCCGCGCCGTCGGCTGTTGTCGCGTCGGTGCCGGCCGACCTCGACGGGTTCATCGCGAGCGCCACCGACCCCAACCGCGAGATGCGTCCGGAGTCGGCCACCGCGATGCGCCGCGACCTGGCCACGATCTCACCGTCGCTCGAACGGGCGCGCACGCTCGCGTCGCTCGTCAACGACGTGCCGCGCGTCGTCCGCGACGGCGGGGCGGACACCGCCGCCATCCCACCCGACGCCATCACCCAGACGATCCCGCAGGTTGGCGAGCCCCGACGTCGTCGCAGGCGCGGCCTGCTGCTCGCGATCTGCGCGATCCTCGCGATCGCCGCGACGGCGTGGGGCGCCTGGACCTACCTGATCCCCCACAGCCACCCGGTGCCGACGCTGATCGGCGTGTCGATGAACGACGCCAGCCAGCAACTCCACGATCTCGGCTTCACGGTTCGTGTCGTCGACGGCACGTACGCGCCGCAACCCAAGGGCACGGTGCTGAGCACCGACCCGGTCGAAGGCACCTCGCTGCGCGAAGGAGCGGTCGTCACCCTCGTGCCCTCGCTCGGACCGCCGCCCGTCCCGGTACCGACGGTGACCGGCTCGACGCAAGGCGCCGCCACCAAGTCGTTGGAAAGCGCAGGGCTCCGCGTCGGCCAGGTCCACCAGGCCTACAGCGACACCGTTGCCGAAGGCGACGTGATCAAGCAGTCCCCCGCCAACGGCGATGCGCCCAGGGGCTCGGCCGTCGAGCTGTGGGTGAGCAAGGGGCACGCACCCGTCGCGGTGCCAGCCGTGATCGGTAAACCTCAGGCCAAGGCCGAGCAGGCGCTGAAGAAGGCCGGCTTCCTCCCGGTCGTGCGCTACGCGTTCTCCAACGACATCGACCGGGGCGACGTGATCTCGGTCGAACCCGCCGAGGCCGAGATGACCCCGTACGGCACCGCCGTGGCCCTCACGATCTCGCAGGGGCCGGAGTCGTTCCTCGTCCCGACGTTCACGGGGCTGACGCCCTCGGCGGCCAAGGCCAAGGCCAAAGAGTACGGGCTCGCCGTGAAGTACTTCAATGTGCCCGGGACATCGCACACGATCGTGATCGGCCAGACCCCGACGGTGGGCAGCACCGTCCACGCCGGCGACACGATCACGCTGTTCGTGGCGGGCTGACCTACTTCTCCAGCTCGGCTCCGGGACCTTCCTGGTAGCTGTAGCGCTCCTCGGCGAACGGCTCCGCGTGGATGTGATAGCCCCGCACTTCCCAGAACCCTCGGATGTTCTTCGCGGCGAACTCCAGCCCGGTCAGCCATTTCGCGCTCTTCCAGGCGTAGCGCTTGGGCACGACCAGCCGGAGCGGCCAGCCGTGCTCGGGGGTGAGGTCCTCGCCATCTTTGCGCCAGGCGACGAGCACGTCGTCGTCGTCCATCGCCTCGAGCGACAGGTTCGACGTGTACCCGTGCGCGCAGTGCGCGATGACCCACTTCGCCTCGGCGGTCGGGGCGGCCATCTCGAGTAGCGTGCGGAACGACACACCTTCCCAATCGTTGTCGAGCTGGGACCACCCGGTCACACAATGCATGTCGGCGTGCACGGCGGTCGTCTGCATCCCCCGAAGCTGCTCGTAGGACAGGGTGAACGGGTTGTCGACGAGCCCGAAGACCTCGAGGTCCCAGTTCGCGCCGTCGAACTTCGGGATCGGGCCGTAGTGCAGCACGGGCCAGGTCTTGACGAGTCGTTGCCCGGGCGGGACCCGGTCGGCGATCTCGGCGGGGTACTCCTTCTGGAACAGGCTCACGAAGCCTCCTTCGCAGCATCAGCGGCGATAGATCGCCAGGCGTCGATCGCCGTGCCGATGCCCTCGTCGTCCACGTCGACGTGGGTCACCATGCGCACTCCCTGTGGAACAGGAACCGCTCCCACGCCGGCGGCCGCCAGCCGGTCGAGCACGTCGCCGGCTCGCAGCCCCACGATGTCGGTGTCGACGAAGACCATGTTCGTTACGACCCGATCCAGATCGACGCTTCCCGGCAGCAGATCGGCAACGGCTTGGCCGAGCCGTCGCGCGCGTACGTGGTCCTCGCCGAGGCGCTCGCGCCCGGTGTCGAGCGCCACCAGCCCCGCCGCGGCCATGATCCCCGCTTGCCGCCAGGCGCCCCCGTAGAGGATCCAGATGCGCCGCGCCTCACGGATCAGCTCGCTCGGCCCGCAGAGCATCGAGCCGATCGGCGCGCCGAGGCCCTTGGACAGGCAGAACATCATCGTGTCAACCAGCGATGTCCACGCCGCGACCGGCTCCCCGGTGGCCGCCGCCGCGTTCCATATACGCGCGCCGTCCATATGGATCGGCACACCGGCGGCGCCGGCCAGGTCTCGAACGCCGCGCAGCTCGGCAACCGGCAAGATCGTGCCACCGAGGGAGCCAACGGTGTTTTCGACCGCGAGCAGATCGACGACTTCGACGTCGAAGTACGCGTCGCGCTCGAGCAACCGCTTGGCCAGCGACGCCGTCATGTACCCGTGTGGATGGTCCGTGCCGAGCCGAAACGAGATCCCCGCGAGGTTCGCGCTCGTCATGATCTCGGTGGTTGCGACGTGGGCCCCCTGCTCGGCGGCCACCAGGTGGCCCTGACCGGTCACGTGCAGGCGCAGCCCGATCTGGTTGGCCAACGTGCCCGTGGCGACGAACAGGGCCGCCTGCATGCCCGTGAGCTCGGCGGCGCGATCCTGCAGCAGGTTCACGGTCGGATCGTCGCCGTACCAGGCATCGCCGACCTCGGCGGAGGCCATCGCAGCGCGCATGGCGTTGGACGGCGTCGAAACCGTATCGGAGCGCAGATCCACCCGGAAGCGCGGCATGGCAGGAAGTCTAGTGGCTGACCCCCCGAGGGCGGCCGCGGCTCGCAGTTCAGCCGAAGAAGACCTCGGCTTCGCGGTACAGCTCGTGGGGTACGACCTTGCGCGGGCCCGTCGCTTCCGTGAGCGGCACGTCGGCGATGTCCTGGCCTTGCCGCGAGACCATCCGACCCCAGCCACCAGCGTGGGCGAGCTCGACGGCAGCGACGCCGAAGCGGGTGCCCAGCAGTCGGTCGAACGCGACTGGGGTACCGCCACGCTGGACGTGACCCAAGATCGTGACCCGCGTCTGATACCCGGTGCGCTCCTCGATCTGTGGCGCCACGAGCTGGGAGATGCCGCCCAGCCGCGGGAACCCGTTCTCGTCCAGCGGGTACTCCGGGGTCGGCATCGTGCCGGCGATCGGTTCGGCCCCCTCGGCCACGACCACGATCGAGAACGAGCTGGTGTTCATGTGTCGATGGCGCAGGTGCCGGCAGACCTCGTCGATGTCGAAGGGCTTCTCGGGGATCAGCAGCATGTCGGCGCCGCCGGTCATGGCGGCGTACAACGCGATCCAGCCCGCGTGGCGCCCCATGACCTCGATCACCATCACCCGATCGTGGCTCTCCGCAGTCGTGTGCAGCCGATCGATGGCGTCGGTCGCGACCTGCACCGCCGTGTGGAACCCGACGGTCACATCGGTGCCCGGTAGGTCGTTGTCGATCGTCTTGGGCACCCCGATGATCGGTACGCCCAGGTCCCACAACCCGGCCGCCGCGCCGAGCGTGCCTTCCCCGCCGATCGCGATGAACCCGTCGAGCCCGTGGTGCTCCATCGCCGCCCGTACGCGGTCCGGACCACCGCTCGATCGCATCGGGTTCACCCCCGAGCTGCCGAGCATCGTGCCCCCGCGGTGCAGCAATCCTCGCGTGGTACGCCCGTCCAGCTCCATCGTGACGTCTTCGATCACCCCGAGCCACCCGTCGGTGAACCCGATGAAGGTCGTATCGTCCCGGGCGATACCCGTGCGCACGACGGCCCGGATCACCGCGTTGAGGCCGGGGCAATCGCCGCCGCCGGTCAGTACACCCAGTCGCATCGAGCCACCCTATCGAACCGCGGTCGGTACTTCGGGACGGCCGGTAAGATGGCGCCATGCTCGCCCGGTTGCTCCCCGAACACATCGGCATCCTCGAAGGGATCTTCCTCGTCGGGTTGCTGGGCCTCACGGCGATCGTCGGGGTCTTCTCGCTGTACGTGGTCGGCCAGCAGTTCCGCAACCCCGGGCGTTCCGAGCGCCGGCGCTAGGGCGCGGCCGCGACGATCTCGGTTCCGGCCCCACCGCTCAGCGCTTCGCGAGCCTGATCCAGATCCGCGATGATCGCCCGCTGTCCACCCGCTTGCACGAAGTGCACGGCCGCCTCGACCTTCGGCCCCATCGAGCCCGTGCCGAACTCCCCTCGCTTCAGCAACCGCTTGGCTTCGGTGACATCCATGCGCTCGATGTCTTCGGGCATCAACGAACCGAAGCCGCGCTGCACGTACGCCACATCGGTGAGGATCAACAGCACCTGCGCCTGCACCTCGCGGGCCACGATCGCCGCGGCGAAGTCCTTGTCGACGACGCCCTCCTTGCCGATCAGTCGAGGGCCCTTCTCGATCACGGGCACCCCACCGCCGCCGCCCGCGATCACGATCACGCCGTCGGCGACGAGATCGCGGATCACGGGCGTTTCGACGATCGAGTACGGCTTGGGGCTCGGCACCACCCTGCGCCACCCGCCATGCGGGTCCGGCTTCATGGCCCACCCGCGCTGCTCCTCACGGCGGCGTGCCTGCGCCTCGGTGAAGAAGGGTCCGACGAACTTGGTGGGCTTTCGAAAGGCCGGGTCTTGCGCGCGCACGCGTGTGAGCGTGAGGATCGTCACGACCGGTCGCTGCATCGCGCGTTCGAAGAACACGTCCCCGATCGTCACCTGCAGCAGGTACCCGATCTGGCCTTGGCTCTGCGCGCCACACACATCCAGCGGCATCGGGTGCACCTGTTTGGCGGCCGCTTCTTGTTGCATCAAGATCCGCCCGACCTGCGGGCCGTTGCCGTGCGTGACGACGACCTCCCAGCCGTCGGACGCGATGTCGGCGATCCGCTCCGCGGCCGCGCGCGCGGCCGCGTACATCTCCGCGTAAGTGTCGGGCGCGCCACGACGCAGCAAGGCAATTCCCCCGAGGGCGATAACGACCCGCTGCATCGCGCTCCTTCCCGCCTACGACGCCGTGGCGTCGCTGCCGCCTACAGGACCGGCGCCAAGATATCGGTGAGTTGCGGCGAATCGGGGAGCATCTCGAGGTCGTAGCGCACCCGCACCGCCGGCTTGGAGATGTCGATCACGCTGCGTAGATCGATCGGCGTGCCGATCACGACGACGTCGACCTCCGCGGCATCGATGATCTTGGCCATCTCGTCCAACTGACCGTCGGAGTAACCCATCGCCGGCAACACGCGCCCGACGTCGTATTTCTCGAAGGTCTCGGCGATTGAGCCGACCGCCCAGGGTCGCGGATCGACGATCTCGGCCGCGCCCATTCGTTGGGCGGCCACGACGCCCGCGCCGATCTTCATCTCACCGTGCGTGAGCGTGGGACCGTCCTCGATGACCAGCACTCGCTTGCCTGCGATCGCGCCCGGGTCATCGCATGTCACGAGCGAGTTGGCCTTGGCCACCACCGCGCCCGGGTTGACCTCGGCGATCGTCGCTTCGAGCTGGGCTACCTGCTCGGGCGTGGCGGAGTCCATCTTGCTGATCAGCACCACGTCGGCTCCACGCAGGTTGGTCTCCCCCGGGTGATAGGTGAGCTCGTGGCCGGCACGTAGCGGGTCGACGAGCGCGATCCATACGTCGGGCCGGTAGAACGGTAGGTCGTTGTTCCCACCGTCCCACAGCAGCACGTCGCACTCGGCCTGCGCCTGCTCCAAGATCGCCCCGTAGTCGACGCCCGCGTAGATCACGGTGCCGCTGGTGATGTGCGGCTCGTACTCCTCGCGCTCCTCGATCGTGCACTTGTGCAGGTCAAGATCCGACAGCTCCGCGAAACGTTGGACCGCCTGGGCCGCGAGGTCCCCGTAGGGCATCGGGTGGCGAACCGCCACGACCCGCTTGCCGGCCTCGCGCAAGACACCTGCCACAGCGCGCGTCGTCTGCGACTTGCCAACGCCCGTGCGAACGGCCGTGACGGCGACCGTGGGCACGGTGGCCTGCAGCATGGTCGCGTCCGGCCCGAGCAGCACGAAATTGGCGCCGGCCGCCATCACGGTCGATGCCTGGTGCATCACGAACTCGTGCTTCACGTCGGAGTAGCTGAACACCACGTCGTCGACGTCGAGCTCACGGATCAACCGCACCAGCTCGGACTCGTCGTAGATCTGGATGCCGTCGGGGTAGTTCGGGCCCGCCAGCGCGGCGGGGTAGCGTCGATCGTTGATGAACGGGATCTGCGTCGCGGTGAACGCCACGACCGTCGCATCGGCGTTGCCCCGGTACACCGTGTTGAAGTTGTGGAAGTCCCGCCCTGCGGCTCCCATGATCAGCACTCGACGTTGCATGGCCGGATCCTTTCCGCTCGAAGAACATCTGATGCGCGGAAAGCCCGGGCCACCAGCACGCCGGCCCCGCTCTTCGGGCGCGACTCTACTGCATCTGGCCGAAACGGCTTTGCGCGCCGGCGCGTGCCGGCTCTACGCGAACGGTGCAGGCTCCCAGCCATCGTCCGTCACTGCGCCGAATGGCTGCGCGAAGTGCGACACGCCGACGCGCCACCCGTGCGTGTATGCACGCCACAACAGCAAGCGACGCGACGCGACGCCCAGCAGCGCGTCCTCATCGTGCGAGGACGGCCACGTCGGGTTGGCGACATGGGTCGGTTGATGCAGCAGATCGCCCGTGAGCAGCAACCCTTCGCCGCCGTCACGCACCAAGACCGCGCGATGTCCCGGGGTGTGGCCCGGCGAGTGGATCACGCGTATGCCGGGGGCGACGTCGTGATTGGCGTCTTGCGTTCGCAGCACGCCGAGCTCCTCGAGGCGTTGTGCGGGGCGGATGGCCACGTAGGCGTCGGGGTGCGTCGACTCGAAGTGTCGAAGGTCCGAGGGGTGCAGGTGGTAAGCGGCGTTCGGGAACCGAGGCACGAGCGCCGATTCCTCGACCCCGCCGGCGTGATCGGCGTGCAGGTGCGTCAGCACGACGTGGCGGACGTCGCCGACGTCGAGGCTTGCCCACGCATCCGGGTCGGCCTCGGCCCACGGTCGGTACGGGCCGAAGGAACCGGTTCCGGTGTCGATCAGCACCACCGCATCGGGGGTGTCCACGACGAATGCGTGCACGTGCCACGCCCACGCCTCGGTCCCGTGGAACGCCCATGGAAAGGCCGCTCGCTCCCGCTCCCAGTCGATGTCCGCGCCGGGAAGCTCGTCTGCCAGCGGCAACGCGGCGAAGCCCTCGCAGATCGTGCGGACCGTGAACCGGCCGACCGTGACTGGCCCGACGTGCGTCATGGGGCGGCAGCCTACTGCGTCAGGTCGCCCGGCTCATCGACATCGAACAGCGACCGGTGCTCCGGGTCCAACGCGGTCCAGGTCGCCTCATCGATCACCGCCGTTCGAAGACCGTCGATCACGTCGCGGAGGCGGCGGCGGCCTGCGTGCAGCAGCGTGTGCGTCATATCGGCGGCCAGCCAGGTGCGCAGCACGCACGGTAGGGGGCGAGGCTGCCCGGCGTCGGCAAGCGCGACGGCCTCGACCTCGGCTTCGTCGATCACGCGCAGCATCTCTCGCACGACCGGCACCTGGAGATCGGGCATGTCGCCACCGGCGACCACCACGATGTCTGAGCCAACGGCGGCGAGCAGACCCGAGTGCAAGCCCGCCAGCGGTCCCTCACCTTCGCTCGCGTCGTTCGTCGTGCGGATCCCCGGCGGCAATCCTGATCCGTCCGCATCGGGCGCGAGCACCACCACGACGTCGTCGCACACCTCGCCCAGCCGAAGAGCCACGTGGTGCAGCAGGGGTTGTCCGCGGTAGATCGCAGCGAGCTTGTCGGAGCCGAACCGGGTGGAGCGCCCCCCCGCCAGCACGACACCGGTGATCAGCGGCACGCGCGCACGCTACGGACTCGGCGAAGGGGTCGGCGTATCCTCGCGCCGGCGCCGGCGCTGCACGAACTGGAACCCGAATCTCCCCTTGACGCACAGGTGCCCGTTCGTCACGGAGTGATCCCATGGCGAGGTCACCTTCACGATCGTGTTGTCCTGCACGTGCACGTCGAGTTCGCACCCGACCCCGCAGTAGGGACAGATCGTTGCCGTCACGCTTTGGGCCTGCTCATCCCACGTGCCCGCCGCCCGCATCTCGTGTTCGCTGGAAAACATCAGCGCGCCCGTGGGGCACACGCCGATGCAGTTGCCGCAGTACACGCAGGCGCTCGCATCCAGGGGCACGGCGTACTCGGTGGAGATGCGGGCATCGAACCCGCGGCCGGCGACCGCGATCGCGAACGTGTACTGCGCGTCGGTGCCGCATGCCTCCACGCACTTGTAGCACAGCACGCACTTGCCGTAGTCGCGCACATACAGCTCGTTGTCGACCTTGACCGGCTGCGCCACGGTCTCGGCGACCGCGGGGTCGGGGTCGTGGTGGTGACCGGGCCCCCGCGCGTCCCGCTCGCCGGCCGGCATCGGTTCCATGGCGGCCCCGAATCGAGCTGGATCGGCGGCGTACTCGTCTTGCCACCGGTGCCAGTCCCCTTCGGTGAGCGACGTGTCGACGCTGGACGCGAGGAACTCCATCACGAGCTTGCGCGAGTGGCGCACCCGATCGGAGTCGGTCGTGATCTTCATGTCGGGCTCCGCGGTTCGCGAGCACGCGGGCACGAGCACGCGCGAGCCCTCGACCTCCACCACGCACACGCGACAGGCGTTGATCGGCGTGAGGTTCTCGGCGTAGCACACGGTCGGAGTGTCGATCCCCTCGGCGCGGCACGCGTCCAAGATCGTCGCGCCGTGGGGCACGCGCACGGCGCGACCGTCGATCTCGACGTCGATCAGCCTGCGCGGCATCGCGATCGGAACGGCGCTCACGACGCGCCTGCCGGCGATCCGAACAACCCGAACGCCTCGATCGCCGACTGCACCGCGCTCGCGGCCGTCTGCCCGAGACCACAGATCGAGGCATCGCGCATCACGTCGGCGACGTCGCGCAGCAACGCCAACTCGTCGCTCGTCGTCCCGATCGTGCGCCCATCGACCAAACGATGCAGCGCCTCTTCCTGCCGCACGGTGCCGACGCGGCACGGCACGCACTGCCCGCAACTCTCATCACGGAAGAACCGCGCGATGCGCAGGCACAGATCGACCAGCTCGACCGTGTCGTCGAGCACCATCACGACCCCGGAGCCGAGGGTGTATCCGCCCGCACGCGCATCTTCGAACGTCAGGCGTATGTCCAGCCGGTCGGGGCCGACGAAGCCGCCGGCCGCGCCGCCCAGCATG
>JANMPG010000097.1:0-12279 GCA_031369745.1 Actinomycetes bacterium | reverse complement strand
TCGGTGAAGAGCACGAGGTGCGGATTGCCCATGCTGAGCGCCGTCGCGTGCATCGTGCGCCCGTCGCCCGCGTCGAATGGCTGCTGCTGGAAGGTCTCCCAGGCTGGTCCCCGCATCGGGATCGCAGCTTTCGTGAAGTTCGGCAGACCCATCGCCACGGTGGCGCCGTCCAGCGTGAGCCACACGTGCCGGGTCCCCGCCGGCGTCGCCACATCGAAGGAGGAGCCGTGCGCCACGTGCTCAGCGTCGCGCAGCCAGGCCCCGAGGCATCGCACACCGTTGCCCGACATCGCCGCGCTCGATCCGTCGGCGTTGGTCAGTGCGAAGGCGAACGGCGCCTCGTCTCCACGGGCCACGCGGATCAATCCATCGGCGCCGACACCCAGCCACCGGTCGCAGAGCGCCGGCACGTCGAACTCGCCCGCGGATGCATCCAACTCGTCGATGACGAGGAAGTCGTTGCCGCACGCCTGATACTTGCTGAGCGACAATCGCCGAGTCATCCGGACTCCAAGTATCCGCGCACGTCCTCGACGACGTCGATCGCCCCGTTCCTGCCGGCATCGAACCACCGGATCCGTGCGTCGCGCTTGAACCACGCCATCTGCCGGCGTGCGAGCTGCTTCGTTCGCTTCACGGTGCGCTCCATGGCTTCGTCGAGGTCCAGACTACCGTCGAGGTGCTCGGCCAGTTCCATATAGCCGATCGCCTGGGTGGACGTGAGCCACGTGCCGAACCCACGCGCGATCAGGGTGCGCACCTCCGCGAGCCAACCGGCCTCCAGCATGCCCGCCACACGCGCCCGCACGCGAGCGTCCACGGTGGCTGCGTCGAGGCGGACACCCGCGACCCGAACCCTCGCCGGGTCATACACCTCCCAGGCCGCAGCGAACTCGCTGAACGGGGCGCCGGTGATCGCGGTGACCTCGAGGGCCCGGATCGTGCGACGCACATTGCCCGGATCGATCCGCTCGGCCGCGACCGGATCGGCTTCCGCGAGGCGTCGATACATGGCATCAGCCCCCAACTCGTCGGCCTCGGCCTCCAGCGCGGCCCGCACCATCGGGTCCTCGGGCGGGAACCGCAGATCGTCGACGACCGCCCGGAAATAGAGCCCGGAGCCCCCCACCAGCAGGGGCGTCGAGCTGTGCGCCAGGGCCTCGCGCGCCGCCGCCTGGAAGCGGGCCACCGTGAATCGCTCGGATGGCTCGGCCAGGTCCATCAGGTAGTGAGTCACCCCGCGTTGCTGGGCCTCAGAGGGCTTCGCGGTGCCGACGTCCATGCCGCGGTACACCAACATCGAGTCGACCGACAGCACGTCGGCTCCCAACGTTGCGGCTAGGGCGATCCCCGCCTCGGTCTTGCCGCTGGCGGTGGGGCCGACGAGGGCGCGCAGCATCACACGGCGGCGACGAGCGGTGCGGTGACCACGCGTCCGAGCAGATGGTGGGCGCCCGCCTCCGTGATGAGGGCGTCGACGAAGCTGCCCGGCGCCAGAGCCTCCTGCAGGTGCACGATCCGGTTCGTGCGCGTGCGCGCCTGCGTCGAGCCGTCCTTCTTGCCATCGCCCTCCACGAGCACCTCGACGACGCTTCCGATCTGCGCGCGATTCCTGACAGCCGTGATTTCGGTCTGCAGCGCGACCAACCGATCGAATCGCTCCTGGACGACCTCCTTCGGCACCTGGTCGTCCATCGTGGCGGCACGAGTGCCTGGACGCGGCGAATACTGAAACGTGAACGCGCTGTCGAAGGTGGCGCGCCCCACGACGTCGAGCGTCGAGCGGAAGTCGGCTTCGGTCTCGCCGGGGAACCCCACGATGATATCCGTCGACACCGCGATGTCGGGGATCGCCGCACGGATGCGCTCCAGCCAATCCAGATAGCGCTCGCTTCGATACGAGCGATTCATGAGCTTGAGGACCCGATCCGACCCCGACTGCAACGGGAAGTGGATGTGTTCGCATACGTGCTCGGATGCCGCCATGGCGTCGATCACATCCGGTGTGAAGTCGTGGGGGTGGGGCGACGTGAACCGGATCCGGCGTATACCGTCGACGTCGTTCACCACGCGCAGGAGCTCGGCGAACAGCGGCCTGCGCGGGGAGTCTGGGACCGTCACGTCGCGGCCGAACGTGTTCACGTTTTGGCCCAGCAGCGTGACCTCAACGACGCCGCCAGCGACCAACCCTTGCACCTCGGCCAGGATGTCGCCGATCGAGCGCGAGCGCTGCGGACCACGAACGAGCGGCACGATGCAGAAGGTGCACGCGTTATCGCAACCCGGGGCGATGGAGACCCAGGCGCGGAACGGGTCGTTGCGCGCTGCCGGCAACGCACTGGGGAAGGTCTCGGTGTATTCGTCGACATCCATCTGCGGACCGTCGGTGCGAGATCGTTCGAGCAGCTCCAGCAGACGCGGCAGGGCATGCGTGCCGACCACCACGTCGACCCACGGGGCCTTTCGCAGGATCAAGCCCTGGTCCTTCTGGGCGAGGCAGCCCGACACCACGATCCGCAGATCCGGGTTGGCGTCCTTCAACGGCTTCAGGTGCCCGAGGTTGCCGTACAGCTTGTTGTCGGCGTTCTCGCGGATGGCACACGTGTTCAGCACGATCACACGGGCGTCGCCCGCGTCCTCGGTCGGCGTCATGCCGTCGGCCATCAGCACGCCACCGATGCGCTCGGAGTCGTGCTCGTTCATCTGGCACCCGAAGGTGCGGATCAGGTAGGAGTCGATCATCGTTGCTCCCAGGGTAGCGGGCGAGTCGACCGCGCGGGTTACCTCGCGTACTCCGTGGCTCGGGTCTCGCGGACGACCGTGATCCTGATCTGGCCCGGATATTGCAGTTCTTCTTCGACCTGTTTGGCGATGTCGTGGGCGATCACCTGGGCCTGCACGTCGTCGATCGCCTCGGGTTGCACGAGGACGCGCACCTCTCGGCCTGCCTGCATCGCGTAGACCTTCTCCACGCCATCGAAGGCGACGCAGATCTCTTCGAGTCGCTGGAGCCGCTTCACGTAGGTCTCGAGCGACTCGCGCCGGGCGCCGGGGCGGCCGCCGCTGATCGAGTCGGCGATCTGTGCCAGCACGGCGTGGACCGTGCGCTGCTCGACCTCGCCGTGATGCGACTCGATGCAGTGCACGACCTCGGGGTCTTCCTTCATGCGGCGGGCGATCTCGGCACCGATGATCGCGTGCGATCCTTCGACCTCGTGCGTCACCGCCTTGCCGATGTCGTGCAGGAACGCGCCCCGTTTGGCGATCGCCGGTTCGACGCCGAGCTCGGAGGCCAGTGACGACGCGATGTGAGCCGACTCCACCAGATGGCGCAGCACGTTTTGCCCATAGCTGGTGCGGAACTGCAGCCGCCCGAGCAGCTTCACCATCTCAGGGTGGATGTCGGTGATCCCGACTTCGGCCACCGCATCTTCACCGGCCCGGCGGATGCGCTCGTCGATCTCGGTGAGCGAGCGCTCGTGGACCTCCTCGATGCGGGCCGGGTGGATGCGCCCGTCTTGGACGAGTTTCTCCAAGGTCAGGCGCGCAGCCTCGCGCCGCACGGGGTCGAAGCTGGAGAGCACGACGGCCTCCGGCGTGTCGTCGATGATGATGTTGACCCCCGTGGTCGCCTCGAAAGCGCGGATGTTGCGGCCCTCGCGACCGATGATGCGACCCTTCATGTCCTCGCTCGGCAGGGTGAAGACGCTGACGGTGGACTCGGCGGTCTGCTCGGAGGCCACACGCTGGATCGCGATCGTCAAGATCTTGCGTGCCCGCTCCTCGCCTTCCTCGCGGGCGTGTTGCTCGATCTCGCGGACCTGCGCCATGGCCGAACGTTTGGCGTCATCGACCACGTGGCTGACGAGCTCGTCACGAGCCTCTGAGGAGGTCATGCCGGCGACGCGCTCGAGCTGCGTGCGGTGTTGGTCAGCCGCCTTCTCCAGGCGAAGGCGAGCCTCGTGCAACATCTCGTCTCGCTGGTCGAGCTCCTCGGTTCGGGCGTCGAGCTTACGTACGCGCTCGCGCAGCTCGTCTTCGGATTCCTGGATCCGGCGCTCGAGACGGGCGATCTCGTCGCGTCGCGACTTGACGTCCTCCTCGGCCTCACGACGGACCTGTGCGGCGTCGGCCTTCGCGTCCTCGTTGGCCGTGCGAGCCACGACGGCGGCTTGCTGATTCGCCTCGATCAGGAGCTGGTCTGCCTCCATCACCCGCTGGCGCGCCTGCGTCTCGAGGGTGTTCGCGGAGGACTTCGCCATGTTGGCGCGGACGAGGAACCCGACGAGGACGCCGATCGCGAGTGCGACGGTGCCGACGATCACCGGCATGATGCCTCCCTGCAGGTGTCAGGGAGAGGACCGCACGGGCCTGGACACAGAGCAGCGACGAGTAACCACGCTAGGAGGTTCCGGGCCCCCTGGATGGTTCGATCGGGAAGTCGGGTCGATCGCTCATGGATTCGTTCTCGCTCGATGACAAGGTCTGAGTGGTACCTCTCGTAGGTGTGTGGTTGGGGTTTTCCACACCTTACGGCCGGCACCCCGCTGAGGCAAGGCTCAGTCGGGCTCGGCTTCCACGGCAAGGGCTTTGCTTGCGGCTCGCCGGGCGACGTCGGGCGCGTAGCCTCGACGAGCCAAGAGGCCGTACAGCCGCTGGAAAGCGACCGGCGGCTCAAGGCCGTGCAAGCGCGCCACCCTGGTCTGCGCCAGCCGCTCCGCGCGATCGTCCTCGCCCTCGACCGCCTCATCGAGCACCACGAGGGCGATATCGGTCGCCACCCCCGCCTGAGCGAGCTTGCCGGCCACGACCCTGCGCGACTCCGCGCGGGAGCCCATGCGACTTTCCACGACCGCGCGCGCGAACGCCTGGTCGTCGATCAAGCCGACGCGTTCCAAGCGCTCGAGCTCGTCGGAGACTTCGTCAGCCTCGAAACCGGCTTGGACGAGCCGACGCTCGAGCTCCCTGCGACTTCGCTGTCGCACGGCAAGGAGCCCGAGCGCCCGCTCGTGGACGTCTCGTCGTTTCTTCCGGGACTCGCGGTCGGCGGACACCCGCTACTCGGCCTTCTTGCCCGCCTTCACCGGTTCCTCGAGGTTGACGAGATCGGGCTCGATCTGGATCGGCTGATCGTCTTCATCGGTGAACCCGATCAGACCGACGGCCTGACGCACCTTGGTATCGATCTCATCGCGGATGTCGGTGTGCTCCGCCAGGAAGGTCCGGGCGTTCTCTTTGCCCTGCCCGAGCTGCTCGCCCTCGTAGGTGAACCACGCGCCCGACTTCTTGATCATCTCGAGATCGACGCCGACGTCGAGCAGCGAGCCCTCTTTGGAGATGCCCTTGCCGTACATGATGTCGAACTCACACTGCCGAAAGGGCGGCGCCACCTTGTTCTTCACGACTTTGACGCGGGTACGAGAACCCACGACGTCGGTGCCGTCCTTGAGGTTCTCGATCTTGCGAACGTCGAGCCGCACGGACGAGTAGAACTTGAGCGCACGACCGCCGGGTGTCGTTTCGGGTGAGCCGAACATGACCCCGATCTTCTCGCGAAGCTGGTTGATGAAGATCGCGGTCGTGTCGAACTTCGACAGCGACCCGGCGAGTTTGCGCATGGCCTGCGACATCAGCCGCGCCTGCAACCCGACATGCGTGTCACCCATCTCGCCCTCGATCTCGGCGCGTGGCACCAGCGCCGCCACGGAGTCGATCACGACGAGGGTCATCGCCCCGGAATGCACGAGCATGTCGGCGATCTCGAGAGCCTGCTCACCGGAGTCGGGCTGACTCACGAGCAGCTCGTCGATGTTCACCCCGAGCTCACGCGCGTACGTGGGATCGAGCGCGTGCTCGGCGTCGATGAACGCGGCGATACCCCCTTGACGCTGCGCCTCGGCGATGATGTGCAACGCGACGGTCGTCTTGCCCGAACCCTCGGGCCCGAAGACCTCGACGACACGCCCACGCGGTATGCCGCCCACTCCCAGCGCGATGTCGAGCGCGAGCGAGCCCGTCGGGATGGTGACGATGCCTGCGCCCGCCGGGTGCTCGCCCAGCTTCATGACGGCGCCCCTGCCGTGCTGCTTCTCGATCTGTTGGAGCGTGACCTCCAACATCTTGTCGCGATCCACGCGGTCCTCCTTCCGATCTCGACCCGACCCGGGAGAGGTTGGAGCGGGCCCTGCGATCTGACGTTCGAGAAGCTTAGCGACCGGGTCTGACATAACTTACACCCCTGTCATTCGGCCCGTCGTGGGCCGGTCGCGGGGAAGGCTACTCGAACAGGTGTTCGAAGGCAAGGATGTGGCCGAAAACCCCGGGACATCGAGCGGGAAGGGATCAGCCGCCGTGGTGCGGAGCGACCGTGTCCGCGTGGTGGACGGCAGCGCCCAGCGGTGCGACGCCGCCGACGGAGGCTTGTCGCACGGCTCGAACGATCCCGTCGTAGCCAGTGCAGCGGCACAGGTTGCCCGACAGCGCGATGCGGATGTCCTCGTCGGACGGCTCGGGGTTGTCGTGCAGCAACGCGGTGGCCGACACGAGCATGCCCGGCGTGCAGAAACCGCACTGCACGCCGCCTTGGTGCAGGAACGCTCGCTGCAGCTCGCCCAATTCCTCCTCGCCCGCGAGGCCCTCCACGGTGGTGACCGCGCGGCCCTCGGCCTGCAGCGCGAGGTAGGAGCACGAGTTCACGGGCTTGCCGTCGAGCAGCATCATGCACGCCCCGCACTCGGAGTCGTCGCAGCCTTCCTTCGAGCCGGTCAGACCGATCTCGTCGCGAACCGCGCGGAGCAAGCTCGCGTGCGGATCCAACTCGACCGGGTAGGCGGTGCCGTTGACCGTCAGGGTTGCGGTGACCTTCATCGGTGACTCCTCACTTCGCCCCGTGCAGGGCCGGACTCGCGGGGATGGGAACGGATCCGCCGGTCGCGCGCGTGATCGCCGAGGCGACCGCCCGGCGGGCCATCACCTCGGCCATCGCGGTGCGGTAGGTGGCGGAGCCTCGGACATCGCTGATCGGGGTGCTGGCCGCGGCGGTTGCCGCCGCCGCGGCCGCCACGGCAGCGTCGCCGCCATCGGTGCCGACGAGCGCCGCCTCGGCCTCGGGGATGCGCCGGATCGTGGGCGACAGCGCCGTGATCGCGATCCGCACGTCGGTGATCTGCCCCTCGACCACGGTGACCACCGCGGTCGCGCCGACCACGGCGATCTCCATCTGCCTGCGGTACTCCAAGCGGACGTATGCCGAGCCGGTGCCCGCAGCGGGCAACGGCACCCGCACCGAGGTCAGCAGCTCGTCGGGCGTCGCGATCGTTCGACCGGGCGCGGTCCACAGGTCGGCCAGGTCGATGCTTCGCTCCCCCGCCGTCGACCGCAGCGTCACCGTGGCGCCGAAGCACAGCAGCGGACCGCCCGCATCCATGGCCGGCGAGGCGTTCATCACGTTGCCGCCGATCGTGCCCTGCGCGCGCGTCGCATGGGACCCGACGATGGCGCTGGCGTCGGCGATCGCCGTGAGCCGCTCACGAACCGTGGTGTCGGCGACGAGCGCCTCGTGGGTCACCAGCGCGCCGAGCACGAGCGCGCCGTCGACGTTGGCGATCCCCCGCAGCGCCTCGACCCGGTCGATCGCAACGATCGCATCGGGAAGCGCGGCCTTGCCCTGCCGGGCGCCGACCACGAGGTCCGTGCCACCCGCGACCGCTCGGGCGCCCGCGGCAACGGCGCTCAGCGCTTCCTCGAGCGTCGTTGCGGACACGAATGTCGCGGTCACCGAGCCACCCCCCGCCCTGCGGCCCACACGCGCTCCGGCGTCATCGGCAACTGCCGGACCTGCGTGCCCAGCACCTTGGCGATCGCGTTGGCCACCGCGCCCGCGGTCGGCACCTGCGGCGGCTCGCCGACGCCCTTGGAACCGCGCGGCCCCGCGTTCTTCGCGTCGTATTCGATCCACTCGACATCGATCTCGGGAGCGTCGGAGCAGGTCACCAGTTTGTAGTCGAGCAGGTGCGGGTTCCGCTGACGGCCCTGGTCGTCCATCATCGTGCCTTCCGACAGCGCCATGCCGACGCCCATCACGACGCCGCCGTACACCTGCCCGTCTGCGCCCAGCTTGTTCAGGATGCGACCGGAATCGTGCGCGGCCGCGACGCGCAGGACCCGCACAACCCCGGTCGCGCGGTCCACCTTCACGTGCGCGGCCTGGGTGATCAGCTGCGGGGCCAGGAACGACTCGTTGCCCAACCGCCCGACGCACCCGCCGGCGTCGCATTCGGGGGCTTCCGGCACGTCGCCGGAGCCCTTGCCGTGCACCGTGCCGGCACCGGCAAGCTCGGCGATCGACACCGAGCGCTCGGGCGAGCCCTTCACGCGAACGTTGCCGTCGGCCAACTCCAGATCGCCGCGGTCGGCCTCCAGCGAGTCGGCGGCGGCATCCAGCAGTGCCTCGCGGACCTCGGCGGCCGCAGCCAGCACCGCACGACCGCTGTTGAACGTGGTCTGGGAGCCGCAGGACCCCATGTCCCACGGCGCGGCGGCCGTGTCCTGATACAGGATCGAGAAGTCCTCGGGCTGCATGCCGAGCTCCCCGGCAACGAACTTCGGCATCGCCATGACGGCGCCCGTGCCGTTTTCCTGAGCGCCGGTGATGATCGTGCCCGAGCCGTCGCCGTTGAGCTGCACGTAGGCGCCCGAGGGCGCCGGCATGCACGGCCACCAGCCGACGGCCACGCCGATCGCCTCGTCGTCGGGCAGATCGCGCCCATAGCCGATCATCTCGACGGCCTTGTCCAGCGTCTCCTTCACGCCGACCTGATCGAAGATCTGGCGCGTCGGTCCCTCGGCGCCCTCTTCGATCAACGTGCGACGGCGAAGCTCGATCGGGTCCATGTCGATGGCGGCTGCGACCTCGTCCATGTGCTGCTCGAGCCCCCAGCACACCTGGGGTGCGGTGGGCGCCCGGACCGAGCCCGACGGCTGGCTGTTCGTGTAGTTCAGGTAGGACTCGATGCCGATGTTGTCGATCACGTAGGGGCCGCAGGCGTGCATCGCAGCCATCTGCCCGAGGAAGCCGCCCTCGCCGCAGTACGCGCCCTTGTCGAGGACCAGACGCGCTTTGCGGGCGACCAACCGGCCTTCGCGCGTCACGCCGGTTTCGAACTCCATGACGATGCCCTCGCGACGCTGCGCGATCGCCACGAACTCTTCTTGTCGAGAGAACACGAGCTTGACGGGGCGCTTGGCGGCGCGAGCGAGCGCCGCGACCTGCCCCTCGAAGTGCAGGTCGCACTTGGCGCCGAACCCGCCGCCGAGCAGCGGCACGACGATGCGCACGTCGGCCTCCGGTACCTCCAGCGTGGAGGCGACCCCGGCACGGGCGGCGTACGGAACCTGGGTGGACGACCAGATCGTGACCTTGTCGCCTTGCCACTGCGCGATCACCGCACGCGGCTCGATCGGAACGCCTTGGGACGAGTCCGATACGTAGCGGCCCTTTACGACGACCTCGGCGCCGGCCATCGCGGCGTCGGCATCGCCCTTGACGATCGTGTGGTAGGCCATCGTGTTGCCGGTGGACAGGATGTTCTCGTCGCGACCGTAGGAGGCCCACTCGGTGTGGACGAGGGCAGAGCCCTCATCCATCGCGGATACGAAGTCGGTGATCGCCGGCAGTACCTCGTAGACGATCTCGATCAACGCGGCGGCCTCGGCGGCGATCTCCTCGGTGAGAGCCGCGACGCCCGCGACGATCTCACCCTCGAAGCGCACGACGTCCTTGGCGAACAGGTAGCGGTCCTGCACGAACCCGCCGAACTTCACGTCGGGCAGGTCGGATTGCGTCACGACGGCCACGACCCCCGGCAGCGCCCGGGCCTTCGTGGTGTCGATCTTCACGACCTTGGCGTGGGAATGATCCGCATAGCGGAACTTCGCGTGTGCCATGCCGGTGAAGCTGAGATCGGCGGTGTAGCGGCCGGTGCCGGTCACCTTCTCTTTGCCGTCGGGGCGCACGAACGCGCCGGCGGCGGGCGATGTCTCAACCGTTGCCACAGGTCTCCTCCTTGGTTCGCGGCGGCATCCTACGGGACTTCGGCGGCTCCCGCCCCGAGAGCCCACCTGGCGAGAACCTCGTAACGAGGCGGACCCCCGCCAAGATGGCTCCTGAACAGCGCGATCTCGCCGACGGCGACCCGCACGGGCAGCAGCTCTACCGCGATCACCTCGTCGGGCACGCCGGCGGAACGGTGCGCTCGCGCGATCGTCACGTGCGCGCTGAACACGCGGTCCTCGCGCTCCACGAGACCGTCGAGGCTTTCCCCCACTGCCGCTGCGAGCCCGGTGAGCCTCGCGTCGGCGTCGTCGAGACCCACCCAGAGCACACGCGCGCGTGCCTTCAACGGGAACCGGCCCAGATGCGTGAGCCGCGTCGAGAACGGCGCGATGGCGGCCGCGGTCGTGGCCAGACGGGTGCGGATCTCATCGAGCTGGTCGGGATCGACCTGCCCGAGGAACGCCAGCGTCAGATGCAGGTTCTCCGGCAGGCTCCACGTAAAGCCGTCGAGCTTGGCTCGCCACGGCTTGGACACCTCGTCGATCGCCGCACGCACATCGGGTGGCAGTTCGACGGCCACGAACAGCCGCGGCCGCTCGGGCACGCTCATGCCTCGGGCAGCGAGGTCTCCGGCAGCGGTACCCCCTCCAGGAATCGCCGTACGAGATCGAGGCCGGCCTGCTCCGCCCAGCGACGCACCCGGTCGCGTTCGCCGCGTGCGAAGAACCCGCGGGCGTGACTTCGCCCGTCGCTCGCGGCGATCGCCACCCAGATCGTGCCCGGGGCCGCCCCGTCGTGCGGCTGGGGACCTGCCGCGCCGGTGAGCGCCAAACCGACGTCGGCACCGAAGAGTGCCAGCGCACCGGAGGCCATCGCGAGCGCGCACGCCTGCGTCACCGCGCCTGCCGCGAGCGCTTCGTCGGACACGCCGAGCACACGGCGCTTCGCATCTGCCGTGTATGTCACCGCCGAGCCGAGGAAGTGAGCCGAGGCGCCGGGCACCGACGTCAGCCGCTCACCAACCCCTCCACCGGTCAGCGACTCGGCGCAGGCGAGCGAGCGGTCCGATGCGTGCAGGAGCCGAAGCACGGCCGCCTCCAAGGACTCGTCGGAGTCGCTGAACACAACGTCGCCGAGGCGGGCGCCGACCTCGGCCGCCAACGGGACCAGCAACGCCCGAGCGGCGTCCGCCGACCGGGCCTTGGCTGTAAGGCGAACCTTCACCTCGCCCATCGAGGCCAGATAGGCGATCGTTGGGTTGGCGGAAGACTCGAACAGGTCCGCCAGCACCTCCGCGACGGCTGACTCGCCCAACCCCGCCACACGCAGGACCTGCGAGACGATCACGTCGCCGCCGACCAGCGCGCCCAGCTCGGGTAGGACCGTGCCGGCGATCATCTCGCGCATCTCGTCGGGGACACCGGGCACCGCATACACGCGCGTGCCGTCGGCGAGTTCGACGATCAGCCCCGGCGCCGTGCCACGATCCGGTGAGATCGTGCGCGCCCCCTCGGGAACCGACGCCTGACGCAGGTTGCTCTCGGGCATCCGGCCGGCCGAGGACCAACGCGTGAACTTGTCTCGGAGCATCTGCTCGAGCTCGGGGTGGAACACGAGTGACACGCCGGCGAGCACGGCGATGGCGTCGCGCGTGATGTCGTCCTCGGTCGGGCCGAGCCCGCCACACACGAGCACGACGTCTGCCCGCGAGGAAGCGTGCGCGAGCGTTTCGACGATCCGCTCGAGGTTGTCGCCCACCGCCTGGTGGTGGATCACGTCCACGCCGATCGAGGCGAGCTGTCCGGACATCCACTGGGCGTTCGTGTCGGCGATCTGGCCGAGCAGGAGCTCCGTGCCGACCGCCACGATCTCGACCCTCACGGTGACGCGACCCGATGTCGAGTCGTGCGGAAGTACTCGGCACCGGAATACACGGTGAGCGCGATCGCCACCACCGTGATCGCAAGCACGAGCGGATCCCAACGGTCCCCGAGCGGCGCGATCGTCGCACCGACCGCGATGAGCTGAAACACCGTCTTGGTCTTGGCGACCTTGGAGGCCGGCATCGACACGCCGCCGCCTTGGTCCAGTCGCCATCGAAGCCACGTGACCGCGACCTCCCGCCCCACGATCACGATGCTCGCCCACCAGGGGAACTCGCCGCCAATGGACAGCACCACCGCCGGCACCGCGACGAACAGCTTGTCCGACAGCGGATCCAGCCA
>JANMPG010000079.1:0-17957 GCA_031369745.1 Actinomycetes bacterium | reverse complement strand
GGGCCCCGCGCCGCCCCGCGGCCCGGCGTTCGCGAGTTTCAAGGCCGCGTCGCGGGCGCTCGCGGGGCTCGAGGAGGTGTCGGCTTCGTGACCGGCTTCGAACCGCGCCTGACGCGCAACTGGAACGACGAACGCGTGATCGGGCTCGAGGGGTACGTGGGGGCGGGCGGGTACGCCGCGCTGCGCCGGGCACTCGGCATGGCCGATGCCGACATCGTGGAGGTCGTGAAGGCCAGCGGCCTGCGCGGCCGAGGCGGCGCCGGGTTCCCGACGGGCATGAAGTGGGGCTTCGTGCCCCGCGACACGGGTAAGCCCACGTACGTGGTCGTCAATTTCGACGAATCGGAGCCCGGCACGTGCAACAACCGCGAGCTCGTCGAGCGGGAGCCTCACCGACTGCTGGAGGGCACCGCGATCGCGGCGCTGGCGATCGGGTGCGAGACGGCATTCATCTACATCCGCGGGGAGTACCTGTGGCAGTCGATCGTGCTGCAGCGCGCGATCGCAGAGGCGTATGCCGCCGGCTATCTCGGCGATGACGTCTGCGGATCCGGCACGCGCGTCGATGTGGTGCTGCACCGCGGGGCGGGCGCCTACATCTGTGGGGAGGAGACCGCGCTGCTCAACTCGCTGGAAGGTTTGCGTGGTCAGCCGCGCCTGCGTCCGCCGTTCCCGGCCGTGGAGGGGCTGTATGCGAGCCCGACCGTGATCAACAACGTCGAGACGCTGATGAACGTGCCCGACATCGTGGAGCGCGGCGCCGAGTGGTTCCGCGAGATCGGCACCGAGAAGTCTCCCGGCACGAAGATGATCACGATCAGCGGCAAGGTCGAACGCCCCGGCAACTACGAGATCGCACTCGGCACCCCGTTCGCCACGGTCCTGGACGAGCTTGCGGGCGGCATGCTCGGCGGTCGCGCCTTGAAGGCCTGGACCCCCGGCGGCTCCTCCACGCCGATGTTGACCGCTGCGCACATCGACACGGCGTTGGACTACGAGTCCCTCGCCGCGGCCGGCTCCATGCTCGGCACTGCGGCGATCATGGTGATGGACGAGACCGACTGCGTGGTCGACTGCGCGCAGCGCATGGTCGAGTTCTACGCTCACGAGTCCTGCGGGAAATGCACACCGTGTCGAGAGGGCAGCTGGTGGGCGACCCGCGTGCTGGAGCGCATCGAGGGCGGGTACGGTCGCGCCGAGGACGTGCCCTTGATGCACGACATGGGCACCAACATCTTGTTCCGGGCTTTCTGTGCGCTCGCCGACGGCACGGCCTCGGTCATCAATTCCTCGCTCGCGCACTTCGCCGAGGAGTACGAGGAGCACGTGCGGCTCGGACGCTGCCCGTTGCGTGAGGCGCCCGTCGATGTGCCCGCCTCGGAGGTTGCCTCGTGAGCGCCCCGATGGTCACGCTGACGATCGACGGCAAGGAGGTCACCGTGCCCAAGGGCACGCTGATCATCCGCGCCGCCGAGCAGGTCGGCGTCCAGATCCCACGCTTCTGCGATCACCCGTACCTGGAGCCCGCGGGGGCGTGTCGCCAGTGTTACGTGCAGATCGAGGGGCA
Organism: Actinomycetes bacterium; assembly: GCA_031369745.1. Lineage (GTDB taxonomy): Bacteria > Actinomycetota > UBA4738 > UBA4738 > HRBIN12 > AC-51. The sequence goes on along the minus strand of JANMPG010000079.1, from coordinate 16,390 downwards.
GCCCAAGCTCGCCACCTCGTGCACCGTGGCCGTGGCCCCCGGCATGGTCGTGAGCACGCAGAACACGAGCGAGCCGGTGCAGCAAGCGCAGGTCGCGAACCTGGAGTTCCTGCTGCTGAACCACCCGCTGGACTGCCCGGTGTGCGACCGCGGGGGAGAATGCCCCCTGCAGGATCAGGCGCTGGCGTTCGGCCCGGGCGAGAGTCGCTTCACGGAAGCCAAGCGCACGTTCCCCAAGCCGGTGCCGATGTCGCCGTTGGTGGGGCTGGACCGTGAACGATGCGTGCTGTGCGCCCGGTGCACGCGATTCTGCGATGAGATCAGCGGTGACCGTTTCTTGGAGCTGTTCGCGCGCGGCGCCGGCGAGCGCGTGTCGATCTCAGCCGGGGAGGATCTGCGCTCGCCGTTTTCCGGCAACACGATCCAGATCTGCCCGGTGGGTGCGCTCACGGCCACGCCGTATCGCTTCGCGGCCCGACCCTTTGACCTGTCGAGCGCCGACAGCGTGTGTGGCCACTGCAGCGCGGGGTGCAACGTGCGCGTCGACCAGCGCCGAGGCGAGGTCGTACGGGTGCTGGCGCGCGAGAACCCCGATGTGAACGATGCCTGGATCTGCGACAAGGGGCGCTTCGCGTTGCGTCACGACGATGCCACCGATCGCATCACGACGCCGCTGGTTCGCGACCACGGGCTGGAGCCCACGTCGTTCGGCGAGGCGCTCACGACCGTGGCCGACGCCTGCCGAGGCGCCCGCGTCGGCATCATCGCCGGGGGACGGCTGCTCGACGAGGACGCATACGCCTTGTCGAAGCTCGCGCGCACCGCGCTGCGGACCAACGATCTTGACCACCGTCGCTCACCGCACGGTGGTATCGGCGAACGCATCGCGGCCTCGGGCGCGGGCGTGACGTATCGAGACATCGAGCGGGCTTCGGCCATCGTCGTCGTCGGATTGGATGCCGAGCAGGAGGTGCCCATCCTGCACCTGCGCCTGCGCAAGGCCGCTCGCCGTGGCGCGAAGATCTTCGTAGTGGCGTCGCGTCGCACGCGACTGCACGACGTGGCCGAGCACCTCTTGGTGGCGCCCGGTCAGGAAGCCGAAACGTGTGCTCGCATCGCGGCGGCCGTGGCCGGCGACGATCTCACGGTCGAGGCGCGGATCGCCGCGGCGCTCGAGCAGGCGGGAGCCGGGGCGGTCGTCGTGGCCGGCAGTCGGCTCGCTGAGCACGAGGGTGCGGCCGATGCCGCGGTGGGTCTCGCGCAGACGCACGGGGCTCGGTTCGCCTGGGTGACTCGCCGCGCCGGAGATCACGGCGCCCTGCGCGCCGGGCTGCATCCAACGCTCGGGCCGGGCGGACGCCGTCTCGACGTCGCCGAGGACCGCGACGAGCTCGAAGCGGTCTGGGGACCGATCATGGCGACCGAACCGGGCCGGGCCACGACCGCGATCTTGCGCGCAGCCGCCGACCGCGAGCTCGACGTGTTGTATCTCGTCGGGGTGGACCCGCTGCGAGACGCGCCCGATGCGGCGCTCGCGCGCCGGGCGCTGCAGAACGTGACGACCGTGGTCGTGCAGTCACTCGATCTCGGCGATCTGGGGCCGTTCGCTACCGTGTTCCTGCCGGCGGCCTCGTGGCTGGAGCGCGACGGTCACGTCTCGGACTGGGAAGGTCGCAGCCAGCGCGTCATGCCGCTTCGCCGAAGCGCCGGCATCAGCCGCCCCGATTGGGAGATCTTCGCCGGGCTCGCAGTTGCCGTCGGTGGCGATCTCGGGTTCGACACCCTGGACCAGCTGCACGAAGAGATGATCCGGCTCTGGGCGCCCCGGCCCGCCGCTTTCCCCGCGATGGCCTCTGCCTCGGCGGCCCCGCACGCGGATGGTTTGACGCTGTTCACGTACCCGTTGTTGATCGACGAAGGCCGTATGTCCGAGGGCGCCGACGAGCTGAAGGCGGCGTTGCAGGAGCCTGCGTTCGCCGAGATGCACCCGCGCGACGCACGCTCGCAGGGCCTCGCCGATGGCCTGATCGTGCGGTTGCGCACCGCAGCCGGCGAGGCCCTCGTGCCCCTGCGCGTGACCGAGCACATCGCGCCCGGCACCGTGTTCGTCCCGTTCAATCAGCCGGGCCTCGCCGCCAACACCTTGCTGTCCGGCGCCTTCACGACCGCCGTCGAGGTGGAACCTGCCGAGCCCGCGATGGATCCGACGAGCGAACCGGCCACCGCCGCCGCCGGAGGTGACGCCGCGTGACCTGGATCGATTGGGGCATCTTGCTCGGCAAGGTCGTGATCGTGTTCGTCGGCGTGCTCGTGTCGGTCCTGCTGTTCATCTGGATGGAGCGCAAGGTCATCGCCGACATGCAGACGCGTAGCGGGCCGATGCGCGCCGGTCCTCGCGGCATCCTGCTGTCGCTCGCCGACGGGGTCAAACTGTTCTTCAAGGAGGCGATCCACCCGACGCAGTCCGACCCATGGGTGTACCGGCTGGCGCCGATGCTGGCGATCATCCCCGGGTTCCTCGCCTTCGCCGTGGTGCCGTTCGGACCGTCGGTGAACATCTTCGGGCGAACCGTCGGGCTGCAGCTGGCCGATCTGTCGATCGGCATCTTGTGGGTGCTCGCGATGACCTCGATCGGCGTCTACACGGTCGTGCTCGCGGGTTGGTCGAGCGGATCGAACTACCCGCTGCTCGGCGGTGTGCGCTCCGGCGCGCAGATGATCAGCTACGAGGTCGCGATGGGCCTTTCGCTGGTTGCGCTGTTGATGTTCGCAGGCCACATGCGCATGTCGGAGATCGTCGAGGCCCAAACCCGGGTGTGGTTCTTGATCCCGCAGTTCCCCGCCTTCGTCGTGTTCTTGATCTGCGCGCTCGCCGAGGTCAACCGCCCGCCGTTCGATCTGGCCGAGGCCGAGTCGGAGCTGGTGGCGGGCTTCCACACCGAGTACTCCGGGATCCCGTTCGCCATGTTCATGCTCGGCGAGTACGTCAACGCGGTCGTCGTGTCCTGCATCGCGGTGACGCTGTTCCTCGGCGGCTGGCGCGGGCCGACACCGTGGCAAGGCGTGATCCCGTTCGCGGTCTGGGGTGTGTTCTGGTTCCTGTGCAAGCTCACCGTCGTCATGTACTTCTTCATGTTGGTGCGCGCCACGTTGCCGCGCCTGCGTTATGACCGGCTGATGAACTTCGGCTGGAAGTACCTGATCCCGTTCGGGTTGTTCTGGGTGCTCGCGACCGGCGCCATCATCGTGCTGCCGGAGCGCTACGGACGCCAGCGCGGTGCCGTCATCGCGGTCGGGCTGATCGTCGCCGCCTGGCTGGTCGGCACGATGATCAAGCCGATGCTCGACGCCCCCCGCACGGAGGTCACGCCGTGACCGAGCCTCGCGACGAGGAGATCGTCGAGCCCGCGCAGGAGCGCCGCTCCTCCCCGGTGTGGGCGGTTGCCAAGGGCATGGGCACGGTGTTCAAGCAGACGTTCCGCAAGGACAACACCGAGCGCTACCCCGAACAGATCGTGCCGCCGCCGGAACGGTCCCACATCGGCCGCCATCTGTTGAACCGGCACGACGACGGGCTGGAAAAGTGCATCGGGTGCGAGCTGTGCGCCGCCGCCTGCCCGGCCGACGCGATCTGGGTCGAGGGCGCGGACAACGATCCCGCCGCGCCGGTGAGCCCGGGGGAGCGCTACGCGAAGGACTATCAGATCAACTATCTGCGCTGCATCATGTGCGGCCTGTGCGTGGAGGCCTGCCCGACGCGCGCCCTGACGTTGACCAGCTACTACGAGCTGGCGTTCACGTCGCGCGAGGACGCGATCTTGACCAAGGAGCAGCTGCTGGAGCCGCCGCCGGCGCTCGGCACCGACCCCGTCGACAGGGAGGGCATCTAGGTGCCCCTGGACAACGTCGTGTTCTGGGTCTTCGCGCCGATCGCGATCGCCAGCGCCGTCGGCATGCTCGTCATGCGTAACGTCGTGCATGCCGCGCTGTTCTTGATCGTGAACTTCGGCTGCATAGCGGTCATGTACCTGTTGCTCGATGCGCCCTTCCTGTTCGCGGTGCAGATCGTCGTGTACGCCGGCGCGATCATGGTGCTGTTCCTGTTCGTCATCATGCTGCTCGGCGTCGACCGCGACGACGTGCGCACCGAGCGCCTGTTCCTGCAGCGACCCCTCGCGATCGTGCTGGCGGTCGGTTTCGTCGCCGAGATCTCCGTCGCGGTGCGCGCCGGTGTGGGGTTCGCCACACTCGCACCCGCCGGCTTCGAGCAACTGCAGCCCGCCGGCAACGCGCAGGCGGTCGCCGAGGTGCTGTTCCGCGACTACTTCTTCCCATTCGAGGTGACGTCGATCCTGCTGATCGTCGCCGCGATCGCGGCGATGGTGCTCGCGCAGCGCAACGTGCGGGCCGTCACGCAGGCCGAGCTCGACACCGTTGCGGACCCGGATCCGGTGGTCGCGCCGTGAGGACGCCGATCGCCTACTTCCTGTTGCTCGCGGGGCTGTTGTTCGCGATGGGCACGGTCGGTGTGTTGATCAACCGCAACGCGCTGCGGATCTTCATGTCGGTCGAGCTGCAGCTCAACGCGGTCAACCTGACGCTGGTGGCGTTCGCGCGGATGCACGGCGACCTCACCGGCCAAGTGCTGGCGTTCTTCTCGATGGTGGTGGCCGCGGCCGAGGTCGTGGTCGGCCTCGCGATCATCGTGACGATCTATCGGAGCCGGCGAAGCGTCGACGTCGACGACGTGCGGGAGATGCGGTGGTAGAGACGCTCCGGTCGCACGACGTTGCAGCGCTGTGGGTGATCCCCGCGCTGCCGCTTGCCGCCGCGTTCGTGAACCTGTTCTTGGGCAAGCGCCTCGGACGCTGGTCCGGGGTGATCGCGACGCTCGCGGTCATCGGCTCGTTCGCGGTCTCGGTCAGCCTCGTGGGCGACCTGTTGTCGCGCCCGGCCGACGAGCGTCTCGCGCTGCAGCACCTGTTCGATTGGATCTCGGTCGGCGGGTTCCGCGTCGGCGCGGATCTACGACTGGACGCGTTGAGCGCCACGATGATCTTGGTGGTGACGGGCATCGGGTCGCTGATCCACCTGTACTCGATCAACTACATGGCGCACGACGAGCGCCGGGGTCGGTACTTCTCGTATCTCAACCTGTTCGTGTTCTTCATGCTCATGCTGGTGCTGGGCGCCAACTACCTGGTGCTGTATCTGGGCTGGGAAGGCGTCGGCTTGTGCTCGTTCCTGCTGATCGGGTTCTGGTTCGACAAGCCCGGCAACGCCGAGGCGGCTAAGAAGGCGTTCATCACCACCAGGATCGGCGACACCCTGATGCTGATCGGTCTGGCGTTGCTGGTGTTCACGTTCGGCACGCTGGACTTCGAACCGATCTTCGGCTCCGCGGCGAGCGTGCTGACGAAGGACTCCGCCACCGTCATCGCGTTGTTGCTGTTCGCCGGGGCGATCGGCAAGTCGGCGCAGCTGCCGTTGCAGGTGTGGTTGCCCGATGCGATGGCCGGTCCCACGCCGGTGTCGGCGCTGATCCACGCCGCGACCATGGTGACCGCCGGCGTCTATCTGGTGATCCGCTCGCACGTGCTGTTCGAGGTATCGGGCGTCGCGCTCACCGTGGTGCTGGTGATCGGGGTCGCGACGGCGTTGTTCGCCGCGACGTGCGCGATCGCGCAGTACGACATCAAGCGCGTGCTGGCGTACTCCACGATCAGCCAGCTCGGCTACATGTTCATCGCCGTGGGCATGCGGGCCTACGCCGTGGCGATGTTCTTCCTGGTGGCCCACGCGTTCTACAAGGCGCTGATGTTCCTCGGGGCGGGCTCGGTGATCCACGGCATGGACGGCGAGCAGGACATGCGCTCCATGGGCGGTCTGCGCCGAGCGATGCCGATCACGTTCGTCACGTTCATGATCGGCGCTCTCGCGCAGGCGGGGATCCCGCCGCTCGCCGGTTTCTTCGCCAAGGACGCGCTGCTGGAGGTCGCGCAGCACAGCGGTCGGGGGGTCGTGTACGTACTCGCCACCATTGCGGCGTTCCTCACCGCGTTCTACCTGGGACGCATGCTGATCATGACGTTCTTCGGCACGCCTCGATCCGAGGCAGCCGAGCACGCACATGAGTCCTCGCCGGAGATGTGGGTCCCGCTCGCGATCTTGGCGGGGGGCGTTGCGATCGGCGGCGTGCTCGAGTTGTCGCCCGACGGGCGTCTTGCCGGATACCTCGAACCGGTGGTCGGCGTGCTCGACGACGGCAGTGGGCTGGCTTTCCTCGCTCTCGCCGGTATCGCCGTCGCCGTCGCCGTCGTGTCGCTCGCGGTCACGTGGTGGATCTACGGGTCCGGCAAGGTCGATCCTGTCGCCTTCCGCGCGCGGCTGGAGCCGATGGCGACCGCCGCGCAGCACGGCTGGTACGTGGATCGCGCCTACGACGTCGTCTTCATCCAGCCGGCCAAGGCGCTCGCCAGGATGACCGGGGACGTGGTCGACGCCAAGGTGATCGACGGCGCGGTCAACGGGGTGGCCGGACTGGTGAAGCGGGTCGCGAGCGGCGGTCGGCTCGTACAGACCGGGTTCGTGCGCACCTACGCGTTGGTGCTGTTCGTCGGGGCAGTGCTGGTGCTCGGCTACGTCGGGGTGCGTGTATGAGCGAGCATCTGCTGAGCGTCGTGATCTTCCTGCCGCTGCTCGGCGTGGTGGGCCTGCTGATGGGTGGTCGCCAGGTGAGCGATGCCGGGGCGCGCTGGATCACGATGATGGCGACCCTCGCCACCTTCGCCGTGTCGCTCACGGTCCTGCAGCGGTTCGTGGCGGCCGACCCGGGGTTCCAGTTGGTCGAGCAGGCATCGTGGCTGCCGGGCATCGGGCTGCAGTACCTCGTGGGCATCGACGGGATCAGCCTGTGGCTCGTCCTGCTGACCACGTTCCTGTTCCCGATCTCGGTGCTCGCCTCGTGGAAGGTGGGCACCGATGTGCGGCGCTACATGATCGCGATGCTGGTGCTCGAAACCGCGGTGCTCGGCTCGTTCTTGGCGCTCGATCTGATCGTGTTCTTCATCTTCTTCGAGGCGATCTTGGTACCGATGTACCTGCTGATCGGAGGCTGGGGCGGTGAGCGGCGGGTCTATGCCGCCGTGAAGTTCTTCGTGTACACGATGGCGGGCTCGGCGTTCTTGTTGCTCGCGATCATCTTCTTGTACGCCAAGGCGAGCGGTGTGGGGGCGGGCACCTTCGACGTGCGCGTGCTGGCCGACACCGCGGCGACGCTGCCGGTCGAGACCGCCCGCTGGCTCTTCCTCGCGTTCTTCGTCGCCTTCGCGGTGAAGGTGCCGCTGTTCCCGTTGCACACCTGGCTGCCCGACGCCCACACCGAGGCGCCGACGGCGGGCTCGGTGCTACTGGCAGGCGTGCTGTTGAAGGTCGGCGCCTACGGGCTGATCCGCTTCAATATGGCGCTGTTCCCCGAGGCGTCGAAGCACTTCGCCATGGCGGTGTCGGTGCTGGCGGTGATCGGCATCGTCTACGGCGCGATCTGCGCGTTGAGTCAGCGCGACGTGAAGCGGCTCGTCGCCTACTCCAGCGTGTCCCACCTCGGCTTCGTCGTGCTGGGATTGTTCGCGTTCACCGAGCAGGCGGTCACCGGTGGCGTGTTGCAGATGGTGAACCATGGCCTGGCAACCGGCGCCCTGTTCTTGCTGGTCGGCATGATCTATGAGCGAACGCACACGCGGGAGCTCGACGAGATGGGCGGTCTCGCCGGCGTGATGCCGTGGCTGCTCGGGTTCTTCCTGTTCGCGGTGTTCGCGTCGGTGGGGTTGCCTGGCTTGAACGGGTTCATCGGTGAGTTCCTCGTGATCGTCGGCACGTTCGCGGTCAGCCACTGGCTCGCGGTCTGTGCCGCGAGCGCGATCGTGCTCGGTGCGATCTACCTGTTGTGGTCCTACCAGCGCGTCGCGTTCGGCCCGTTGCGCGACGAGCATCGCGGCTTGCCCGACGTGTCGATCCGCGAGGTCGCGCTGCTTGCCCCCGTGTTGGCGCTGCTGCTCGCGTTCGGCGTGTATCCCAAGGCGCTGACCACCGCGATCGACCCGGCGACCAAGCAGGTCGTCGAGCGGGTGGCGCCCGACCACGCGACCTCGGTACTGCCCGCCGGCACGGAGCAGGCCGCGAACACGGGGGGCGGCGGATGATCGCGTTGCTCGCCCATCTCTCGCAGGTGATCGCGCCGCCGGTCGTCGAGGCCCCGATCCCGACGCCCGAGCTGGTGTTCCAGCCGATCCTGCCCGAGATCGCGCTGTGCGTCGCTGGGATCGTCGGCATGCTCTACGAGGCGTTCGCGCGACGCGGCACGCGTTCGGTGCACATGGCGATCGCGATGATCGGGCTGTTCGCGGCGGGGCTTGCCGCCGTGCGGCTGTGGAACTGGGACGGGGTGCCGTTCGTGATGGGAGACACCGTCGCGGTCGACCGATTCTCGGTGTTGGCCACGGTGGTGCTCGTGCTCGTCGCCGCGTTCGCGTGCATCTTCGCCACGCACGAAGCGGGGCGCCGACCGTCGTCGTTGCGTGGTGAGTTCTACCCCCTCGTGCTGTTCGCAACCGCCGGCATGACCTTGATCGTGGCCGCCAACGACCTGATCGTCGTGTTCCTGGCTCTGGAGATCTTGTCGCTCGCCCTGTACGTGCTCACGGGCATGGGCGGTCGGCGCAGCAACGAGGCGGCCGTGAAGTACTTCTTGCTCGGGGCGTTCTCCTCGGCGTTCTTCTTGTATGGGGTCGCGATGGCCTATGGCGCGACCGGCAGCACGAAGATCACGTCGATCGTCGCAGCGCTGGCGGGCCAGACGACCTCGCCGTCGCTGGCGCTGCTGGCGATGGGCCTGCTCGTGATCGGTTTCGGGTTCAAGGTGTCTGCGGCGCCGTTCCACATGTGGACGCCCGACGTGTACCAGGGAGCGCCGACGCCGGTCGTGGCGTTCATGAGCGCCGCCACGAAGGTGGCCGCGTTCTTCGCGCTGATGCGGGTGTTCGATGTGGCGCTGCAGCCGCTGACGTTGGACTGGACGCCGGTCGCCTACGGGCTCGCGGTGGTGTCGGTGCTGGTGGGGGCGTTGCTCGCCGCCACGCAGCGCGACGTGAAGCGGATGCTCGCGTACTCCAGCGTGGCGCACGCCGGTTTCATCCTGGCCGGCTTGACCTCGGCCAACGCGACCGGCATCCGTGCGGCGATGTTTTACCTGATCGCGTACTCAGTGATGACCGTGGGCGCCTTCGGCGTGACGATGCTGGTCGCCACCAAGACCGCCGAGCCCTCGTCCTACGACAGCTACGAGGGGTTGGCGGCGCGAAGCCCGGGGCTGGCCGCGTTGATGACGGTGTTCCTGCTGTCGCTCGCCGGCATCCCGCCGACCGTCGGGTTCATCGCGAAGCTGAGCGTCTTCAGCTCGGCGGCGGTCGCGGGCAACTGGCCGCTCGTGCTCGTGTGCGTGCTCGCCAGCGTGATCGCGGCCTACGCGTACCTGCGGGTGATCGTTCGGATGTACTTCCGCGAGCCGCACGGCGAGACGAGCGACGACACGTCGCTCGTGCCGCAGCTGGCCGGACTCGTGCTCGCGGTGACCGTGGTCGTGCTCGGGGTGTTCCCGCGGCTGCTTTCCGGCATCATCGAGCGTGCATCGATCCTGAGGTGGTGAGCAGATGCGACGAGTGATCCCCGGACTGGAAGTGCCCGACGCGGCCCTGGAGGCCGATATCCGCGCGCGATTGGACCGCGTGGAAGAGGCACTGGAGAAGTCGGTCGTGGCCGACTCCGACCTGCTGGCCGCCACGGCCAGGCACCTGCTGTCGGCCGGAGGCAAGCGCTTCCGACCGATGCTCGTGCTGCTTGCCGGCTACTTCGGCGACCCGACCGACCCGCGTTTGATCCCCGGCTCGGTCTCAATCGAGCTCACCCACCTGGCCACCCTGTATCACGACGATGTGATCGATGAGGCCGAGGACCGCCGGGGCGTCATCAGCACCAACGCGCGCTGGGACAACACGGTCGCGATCTTGACGGGCGACTACCTGTTCGCCCGGGCCTCGGAGCTGTCCGCGGACCTCGGGACGGAGGTCTGCCGCTTGCTCGCCCGCACGATCGCGGTGCTGTGCGACGGCCAGATCCGCGAGGTGGACGCCGCCGGCAAGATCGAGCAGACCGAGGCCAGCTATCTGGAGATCATCAGACGCAAGACGGGCATCTTGATCGCGACCTCGTGCCGTTTGGGCGGCTTGCTGTCCGACACGCCCGATGACCAGCTCGAGATCCTCGAAGCGTTCGGGGAGTCGATCGGGATGGCCTTCCAGCTGTCCGACGACATCATGGATGTCACCGCATCCCAGATGGAGCTCGGCAAGGAACCGGGCACCGACCTGCGGGAAGGCGTCTACACGCTGCCGGTGCTGCATGCGTTGCACGAAGGCCCGGACCGCGAGGAGCTGCAGCGGCTGCTCGCGCACGGGGCCCCCGACGGCGAGATGCTGGACCGAGCCCTGCAGATCGTGCGCACCGGCGGGTCGGTCGAGCACGCTCGGGGCGCGGTATCCGAGGAAGTGGCCCGTGCCGTCGGATTGGCGCAGCAGTTGCCCGACGGCGCAGCTCGCCACGCACTGGTCCAATTGGCACGGTTCCTGGCTGCTCGCTGCGGCGCGGAGACGGGGTCCGATGTTGCGTAGGCGGCAGCGACACGGCCGGACCTTGCCCGTTGGGACGGGCAGGGCGAGCGCGCTGCTACGATACGGCCGCGCTGGGGGAGGCGCACACACGTCGTGACCTATTTCGGATCGTACGGAGTCGTGTTTGCGGTAGCGCTCGCAGGAGCGCTGCTTGTCATCGTTGCCTTCTTCACAGCCAAGTTGGTCGCCCCCAGTCGTCCGAGCCCCGCCAAGATGACCACCTACGAATGCGGTATCGACCCCGTCGGTGATGGCTGGTCCCAAAGCCAGGTCCGCTACTACGTCTACGGCTTCTTGTTCGTCATCTTCGATGTGGAGTCGGTGTTCCTGTTCCCCTGGGCCAGGGTCTTGGAGTCCCTCGGGTATGCCGCGGTCGTGGAGATGGCGATCTTCATCGCGATCTTGGGTGTGGGCCTGCTCTACGCGTGGCGCAAGGGGGTCTTGCGGTGGGCGTGATCACCGAAAAGACCCCACTGCCCAGGGTCAAGCCGGTCAAGTTCATCCTCAACTGGGGTCGTCGCTATAGCCTGTGGGTCTTCAACTTCGGTCTCGCATGCTGCTCGATCGAGTTCATCTCCGCCTCGGCGGCGAAGAACGACTTCATCCGCCTGGGTGTCATCCCGTTCGCGCACGGCCCGCGCCAGGCCGACCTGCTGCTGGTCGCCGGCACCCTGACCGACAAGATGGCCCCGGTCATCAAGCGCCTGTACGACCAGATGCCCGAGCCGAAGTACGTGATCTCGTTCGGCTCGTGTGCCAACTGCGGCGGTCCCTACTGGGACAGCTACGCGGTCACCAAGGGCGTGGACCAGATCATCCCGGTCGATGTGTTCGTGCCCGGGTGTCCGCCGCGCCCCGAGGCGCTGCTGCACGGCATCGTGCAGTTGCAGGAAAAGATCAAGAACGAAGACATCCGGGAGAAGTTCACGCGTGGGACGACAGCTGTCTCCTGAGGACCTTGGGTCGCGGCTGCGGGCGCGCTTCGGCGACGACGTCGAGGTGGCCGACGCGTACGGGCACGCGGTTGCGACGGTCCCCGTCGATCGCTACCACGACATGGTTCGCTTCTGTCGCGACGAGCCTGAATTCGCGTGCGACTACTGCGACTTCACCGCAGGCGTGGACTTCGGCGTCGAGGGCGGGTTCGAGGTCGTGACGCACCTCGTCTCGACCACGCACCACCACAACGTGCGCATCAAGACCCGCCTGGGTCGCGAGGAGCCGTCGGTGCCCACGATCAGCGACCTATATCCGACGTGCGATTGGCACGAGCGCGAGATGATGGAGATGTTCGGCATCCAGGTCCAGGGGCATCCGCGCCCGGTCAAGTTGCTGCTGTCCGAGCCGTTCGAGGGCCATCCCCTCCGCAAGGACTTCCCGCTGATGTCGCGCGAGGCCAAGCCGTGGCCCGGCGCCGTCGAGGGCGAGGAGGACGAGGACGAATGATGTTCCTCGCCGAAGCCTCCGCGATCGACGATCTGTTCTCCGGCTACTGGCTGCCGCTGGTCATCAAGGCGCTCGTCGTGCTGATGATCTTCTTGATCGTGCCGCTGGCGGTGGGCTACATGGAGCACAAGGTGCTCGCCCATATGCAGGCGCGCATGGGGCCGATGGAAGCAGGTGCCTTCCACGGGTGGGCGCAGCTGATGGCCGACGGCGCCAAGTTCATCCAGAAAGAAGACATCATCCCCGACGCGGCCGACCGAACCGTGTTCACGCTGGCGCCCGGCGTGGCGCTCGTGCCGTACCTGATCGTGTTGGTCGTGATCCCGTTCGGATCCGACCTGTACGCACTCGACCTCGACATCGGCATCTTCTTCGTGCTCGCGATGTCCTCGATCGGCGTGCTCGGCGTGCTGATGGCCGGCTGGTCCTCGGCGAACAAGTTCTCGCTGATGGGAGCCTTGCGCGCGGCCGCGCAGTTGATCGCGTACGAACTCCCGCTGGTGCTGGCCTCGGCGGCCTGCGTGATGCTCGCGGGCTCGATGTCGCTGATCGGCATCATCCAAGGCCAGCAGGACCTGTGGTACGTGTTCCCGCTGTTCCCGCTGTTCATCGTGTTCATGATGGCCGCGGTCGCCGAGCTCACGCGCCCGCCGTTCGACATGCCGGTCGCCGACTCCGAGATCATCTTCGGCGCCTACACGGAGTACACGGGGTTGAAGTTCGCGTTCTTCCTGTTGTCGGAATACGGCGGCATCGTGGTGATGTCGGCGGTTGCCTCGACCCTGTTCCTCGGCGGCTACCTGCCGCTACCGGGCCTGTCGTTCCTGCCGGGGCCGGCCTGGATGTTCGGCAAGATCTTCGCGCTGTCGTTCGTGATCGTGTGGTTGCGGGCGACGTTCCCGCGCCTGCGGGAAGACCAGCTGCAGCGGTTCGCCTGGATCAAGCTCGTGCCCGTCACGCTCGTGTGGATCCTGGGCGTCAGCGTCGTGAAGGTGGCGGTGAAGTAGATGACCGAAGCCCAGAAGGAACAAGGGGTCGGCCTGGGGTTGCTCAAGGGTCTCGCGCTCACCCTGCGCACGATGACGAAGCGCTCGGTCACGGTGCAGTACCCGCACGTGAAGCCCGATCTGCCGGCCCGCACCCGCGGTGTGATCGCGCTGAAGGAAGCCAACTGCACGGTCTGCTACAAGTGCGCGCGCGAGTGCCCGGACTGGTGCATCTACATCGACGCCCACAAGGAGTCGCACGAACCGGCCGGCGGTGGGCGCGCCCGTAGCGCGAAGATCCTGGACCGTTTCGCGATCGACTTCTCGTTGTGTATGTACTGCGGCATCTGCGTCGAGGTCTGTCCGTTCGACGCGCTGTTTTGGAGCCCGGAGTTCGAGTACGCCGAGTACGACATCGCCGAGATGGTGCACGAGCGCCCCCGTCTCGAGGAGTGGACCTACACCGTCAAGCCCCCGCCCGCGCTGGAGGACGGCGCCGAGGCGCCCGACGAGGTCGCGTCGTGACCGCACAGGAATACGCGTTCATGGTCGTCGCCGTGATCGGGTCGCTCGCCGCGATCGCGGTCGTCACGGCGCGAAACGTGGTGCACGCGGCGCTGTACCTGGTCGTTGCCCTGTCGTCGGTCGGCATCACGTTCCTGCTGGTCGGCGCCGAGTTCATCGGGTGGACCCAGATCTTGATCTACGTCGGGGCGATCGTGATCTTGTTCCTGTTCGGACTGATGCTGACGAAGGCGCCGATCGGGCGCGACACCCTTGATCATCAAAGCCAGAACCGCATCGTCGGGGGTGTGGTGGCGCTCCTGATGTTCCTCGGGTTGGCGGGGTTGCTGCTGGCCGTGTGGCCGATCGGCACCACGCCGGCGTCGGACGCGACCCTCGGCAGCACCGCCGTGATCGGTGAAGCGCTGTTCCACGACTACGTGCTGCCGTTCGAGGTCGTGTCGTTCCTGCTGCTCGCGGCGTTGATCGGCGCGATCGTGCTGGCGCGGAAGGACGAGGGGAGCGGTTCGTGATCCGGCTGCCGCTGATCTTGGTGTTCGCCGCGTTGCTGTTCTCCACGGGGATCTACGGGGTGCTCGCCCGCCGCAACGCCGTCATGGTCTTGATGGCGATCGAACTGATGCTGAACGCGGTCAACCTCAACCTGGTCGCGTTTTCCGCGGAGCTGCATGACGTGACGGGACAGATCTTCGCGCTGTTCGTGATCGCCGTGGCCGCCGCCGAGGTGGGCATCGGCCTTGCGATCGTGATCTTGCTGTTCCGCAACCGCGCGTCCATCAACGTCGACGAAGTGGACCTGCTCAAGTGGTAGGCCTGATCGGGCTCCTCGCGAGCGAGGGCGCAGGTGCAGCCGAGGAGGTCGCCAAGGCCGCGCCCAACTGGTTCGTCCAGCATGCCTTCTTGATCCCATTGCTCGCCTTCGGATCGGGTGCGTTGACGTTGTTCTTCGGCAAGCGCACCCCCGGCAAGGGCCCCGTGTACGGCCTCCTGGCGATCGGCGCCGGGCTGGTGCTCTCGCTCGGTGTGCTGTGGAGCTTCGTGCAGGGCGGCGCCAACTTCGAGCACTACATCCACTGGTTCACGATCGGCCCGCTGCAGATGGAGCTCGGGTTCTACGTCGACGGCTTGACGGCGGTGATGCTCGTCGTCGTCACGTCGATCTCGTTGATGGTCCACATCTACTCGCTGGGCTATATGCACGGCGACAAGCGATACACCTGGTTCTACTTCGTGCTGTCGGTGTTCACCGGCGCGATGCTGGTGGTGGTCGTCGCGTCGAACCTGTTCCAGCTGCTGGTCGGGTGGGAGATCATGGGCGTGTGCTCCTACCTGCTGATCGGGCACTGGTATGAGGACCACGCGAACTCCTCGGCCGCGATCAAGGCGTTCCTCACCACCCGCGTCGGCGATGTGCCGTTCATGTTCGGCATCTTCGCCCTGATCGTCTTGACCGGCACGACGACGTCGAACATCCAGGAGATCGGCCACATCGTGGGGGCGAGCCACAACACGGTGATGATCACGGCGGCGGCACTGCTGCTGTTCGGTGGCACGATCGGCAAGTCGGCGCAGTTCCCGCTGTACACGTGGCTGCCCGATGCGATGGCGGGCCCGACGCCCGTGTCTGCGCTGATCCACGCCGCCACGATGGTCGCCGCCGGCATCTACCTGGTGGCGCGCATGTTCGAGGTCTTCATCAGCGCCGACCCGATCGCGCTGACGATCGTGTCGATCGTCGGGGCGATCACCTTGCTGATGGCCGCGCTGCTTGCGCTCGTGCAAGACGACATCAAGAAGGTGCTGGCCTACTCCACGATCTCGCAGCTGGCCTACATGGTGGCCGCCCTCGGCATGGGGGAGGCGGGCTACCCGGCCGCGATGTTCCACCTGTTCACGCACGCCTTCTTCAAGGCGTTGCTGTTCTTGGGCGCCGGCTCGGTGATCCACGCGGCGCACTCGAACAACATGAGCGACATGGGTGGGCTGAAGAAGCATATGAAGGTCACGTATGTGACGTTCATGATCGGTTCGCTGGCGCTTGCCGGCGTGCCGCCGCTGGCCGGGTTCTTCTCGAAGGACGAGATCATCCTGGCGGCCAAGGAGTCGCACACGTACTGGTTGGCGGTCGTGTTGCTGGTCGGTGCCGTGATCACGGCGTTCTACACGACGCGGATGGTGCTCAAGACCTTCTTCGGTGAATACCGTGGCACCGAGCATCTGCACGAGTCGCCGCGCTCGATGACGGCGCCGCTGGTGATCTTGGCGATCACCACGTGCTTCGTCGGGTTGTTGGGCTTCGCGCCCGCGGGCGCACCGTTCCTCGATTGGGTCTATTTCGGGGCCGAGCCGCACGAGGCGATCTTCGACTCGGCGGTCGCGGCGTTGTCGATCCTGGTTGTCGCGTTCGGCATCTTCCTCGGCTATCGCACGTATAAGGCGTACCGCACGCCCGACCCGATCACGAAGCTCGGCGGGTTGTACGGGTTGCTCGAGCACAAGTACTACCTCGACGACCTGTACTGGGGCGGCATCGTTCGCCCCGTTCGCGACACGTGGTCATCAGGCGTGTATTGGTTCAACCAGCATGTGCTGGACGCGACGGTCAACGGCGCCGCGGTGCTGACGCGCGGTTCGTCCGGCGGCATCATGTGGATCGACCGCAACATCATCGACGGCATCGTGAACGGCGCAGGCGTCGCGATGGACACG
>JANMPG010000059.1:0-6113 GCA_031369745.1 Actinomycetes bacterium | reverse complement strand
GATCGGCATCCAGATGGGGCCCGTCCGGCGTTCGGTGCTGTCCAGCGTTGGTCACGGGTTCGCGCAGGTGGGGGAGCTCACGGTGGAGTCGGTGAAAGGGATCGGCCGCGCGTTCGGGCCCTCCGGCGTCGCACGCATGTTCACGTTGTTGACCACCGACGCGCCGCGCACCGACGGCGACGTGGCGTCGGTGATCGGGGTGGGCAACATGGTCGGCAGCCTCGGCGCGCAAGGGGACTGGGCGTCGTTCATCTTCATCTTCGCCTACGTGACGCTGTTCATCGGATTGATCAATCTGATCCCGCTGCCGCCGCTGGACGGGGGGCACGTCGCGATCTTGTTCATCGAGAAGGTCCGCGGTCGCAGCATCGACATGAAGAAGGTCGTGCCGGTGTCCGCCGTCGTCCTGGCGATCCTGGGGTTCTTCTCGCTGTCCGCGATGATCCTCGACGTCTGGAAGCCGATCCCCACCGGTCCGTGACCTGCGGGAACCGCTGCGGCGCCGTCACAGTTTCTCCATCCTGACACCACCACCCGCGTGGCCCTGCCGCGTACGATGTGGCCCGTGAGCGAGCAAACGATCCTGGTCGTTGACGACGAGGAAGCCATCGCCGAGGCCGTTCGGGCCCGGTTGGAGTCGGAGGGTTTTCGCGTCGTGGTCGCGGCAGATGGCCCCGAGGCGATCGTCGCCAATACCGAGCATCACCCCGACCTGGTGGTCCTCGATCTGATGTTGCCCGGCATGGATGGCCTCGAGGTCTGCCAGCAGATCCAGAAGAACGGCTGGACCCCCGTGTTGATGTTGACGGCCCGCACCGAGGAGGCCGACAAGGTTGCCGGGTTCGCGGTCGGCGCAGACGACTACCTGACGAAGCCCTTCAGCTTGAAGGAGCTGACCGTTCGGGTGAAGGCGATCTTGCGCCGCGTGGACCGCATCAGGGGTGTGGGTCAACAGCCGGCGGGGCCGATCGAGCGCCACGGGATGATGATCGATGACGCCCGCCGCCGCGTCGAGGTCGATGGCGAGGAGGTCGGCCTCACGCCGCTGGAGTTCGAGATCTTGCTCTCTCTGGCGCGCGACCCCGGTGTCGTGCTCAGCCGCGAGGCATTGATGGACCGAGTCTGGGGCTACCGGGACTATGCGGGCGGTCGCGTCGTGGATTCTCACGTCGCACGGATCCGACGCAAGCTTGGCGAAGACGGCAACGACCCGCGGTTCATCCGAACGGTGCACGGGGTCGGCTACGCCTTCAAGGAGTAAGCGAGATGGCGATGCGCCCTCTCGAGAAGCTCCCCTCCATCCGCGCCAAGCTCGGCTCGGTGATCGTGCTCGCTGTCGCGATGACGTTGCTGATCAGCTACGCGCTGATCGGGTTCGCGCTGCGGAACTCGCCGCGCGATAGTGAGGCGATCGACGCGCTGGCGCTGGCCCGCCAGGCGGCCGCTGGTCAGCTCACGACCGTACCGTCGGGCACGGCGATCGTGCGGCGGTCGATCACCGGTGGCGTCTCGATCGAAGGGACGTCCTTCACCGTGCTGCCGCCGGAGTTCAATGATGGTGTCCCACACTGGGGCGTTGTCGGGCACATCACCTACGCGGCGGTGCCGACATCCGACGGCGGGTGGGTCACGGCGATGCAGCCATCACCGACACGGGGGTCTCTCGGGCGAGTGTCGGCCACATTGGGGTTCCTGCAGAGCGTCTGGTGGCAGTTCCTGCTGGCCGGCACGGTTGCCGGGTTGATCTCGCTGCTGATCGCGCGCTGGCTCGCGCGCGGGATGACCCAGCCGATGCGTGACATGGCGAGCGCCGCCCGGGCGATGGAGACGGGCGACTACTCCTCCCGCATCGACACGCGCAGCCGCGACGAGGTCGGGCAGCTGGCCGTCGCGTTCAACCGCATGAGCGCCGAGATGGCGTTGCTCGAGGAGTCCCGCCGCGACCTGGTCGCGAACGTGTCCCACGAGCTGAAGACCCCGATCACCGCCATCCGCGCACACTTGGAGAACCTCGCGGACGGCGTGGAACAGCCCGATCCCAAGACGCTGCACGTGATGCTGAGCCAAACGGAGCGTCTCGGGAGACTGGTGGACCAGCTCCTCGACCTTTCCCGTCTGGAAAGCGGCGAGGTTGCGCGTCACGCGGAGCCGATGTCGCTCGCACCGGTTGCGGCTCGCGTGATCTCAGAGATCTCGGTCGGCCGGGCGCTGACCGACGTGACGCTGCACAACGAGGTGCCAGATGACATCCGTGTCCATGCCGACATCGAGCGCATCCACCAGGTGCTGTACAACCTGCTGGACAACGCGGTGCGATTCACGCCGCCAGGCGGGCACGTGAGCATCGGGGCCACGCCCGAAGACGCGCGTGTCGTGATCGAGGTCGCCGACACCGGTGTGGGCATCGGCGCCGAGCACTTGCCGCGTCTGTTCGAGCGGTTCTACCGCGCCGACCCCTCGCGTTCGCGTGAGGACGGCGGCGGCACGGGCATCGGGCTGGCGATCGCCCGCTCGATCGTGGAAGGTCATGGCGGTCGGATCACCGCCGCGAGCGAGCCCGGCCACGGCGCCACCTTTACCTTCGACCTGCCGGCGGCCGAGGCGGCCGTCGCCGCCACCGACAGGAGGACCGCCACGTGAAGTCCGCGACCACCGCCGTGACCGTCGCCGCCGACGGCCGATACGAGTACCTCGACCTGACCGATGATCTGCGGCGTGCGGTCAAGGACTCGGGCGTGACCGACGGCATGGTCGTCGCGTTCTGCGCCCACACGACCTGCGCGCTGCTGATCAACGAGTGGGAGGACGGCGCACTCGCCGACTTCCGCAAGCACCTGACCGACGCCGTCCCGCACGAGGGCGTGTATTACCGGCACGACGACTTCGAGATCCGCACGCAGAACATGCACGACGACGAGCGTAAGAACGGCCACGCTCACGTGAAGGCGATGCTGCTGTCGGCCACGTCGCACGCGATCCCCGTGGTCGCCGGCGAACCGGCGTTCGGCACCTGGCAACGGCTGATCTTCTTCGAGATGGACGAGCCGAAGGACCGGACCGTCTCGTTCCACGTGTTCGGCGCGTAGCGGCCGTCCTGGGAGACTCGAGTGGTGGAACGTCGAAAGACCCGGCAGCTGCAGCTCGGCCGCATCGCGATCGGTGGCGACGCACCCATCTCGATCCAGTCGATGACCACCACCAAGACCGCCGACATCAACGCGACCCTGCAGCAGATCGCGTCGCTGGTCGCGGCGGGCGTCGACATCGTGCGGGTGGCGGTGCCCCACTGGGAGGACGCCGAGGCGCTGGTCGCGATCGCCGCGAAGTCGACCGTGCCGGTGGTCGCCGACATCCACTTCCAGTGGAAGTACGCGATGGCTGCGCTCGAGGCCGGCATCCAGGGCTTGCGCATCAACCCCGGCAACATCAAGTACCAGGACAAGGTGCGCCTGATCGCCCGGGAGGCCAAGGATCGACGTGTGCCGATCCGCATCGGCGTCAACGCCGGCTCGCTCGAAAAGGAGCTGCTGGCGAAGTACGGCTCTCCAACACCGGAGGCGCTCGTCGAATCGGCCATGAACGAGGCGCGGATCTTGGAAGACGAGGACTTCTTCGACATCAAGATCAGCGTGAAGCACTCGAGCGCGGCCGTGATGATCGAGGCGTATCGACAGCTGGCCGAGTTGTGCGACTACCCGCTGCACCTCGGTGTCACCGAAGCCGGCCCGATGCCGCTGGGCGGCGTCAAGTCCGCGGTCGGGATCGGCACGTTGCTCGCCGAGGGCATCGGCGACACGATCCGCGTCTCACTGACCGATGATCCTGTCGAAGAGGTGAAGGTTGGCAACGCGATCTTGCAGTCGCTCGGATTGCGTGAGCGCGGTCTGGACCTGGTGGCGTGCCCGTCGTGCGGGCGCGCGGAGGTCAACGTGCTGGAGCTCACCAAGAAGGTCGCGGCCGCGATCGAGGCCGAGGAGTTCGACGTGCCGATGCGGGTGGCGGTGATGGGCTGCGTCGTCAACGGCCCGGGTGAAGCGCGCGAGGCCGACGTCGGCATCGCCAGCGGCAACGGCTTGGGCTTCATCATCCGCGGCGGCGAGGCCGTCGCGAAAGTGCCCGAGGCCGAGCTCGTCGACGCGTTGCTGGTGGAAGCCCGCAAGGTTGCCGCCGAGAAAGCCGCAGCGAACGCCCGTTGATGTGACGGACCTCACGGCCAGGGTGACGGACGGCTCTCATCATCTGGATGATGAGCCTTCCATCGCTTGATCACGAACGGTACGCTTCAGGCATGCCGAAAGCGCCACTCCCGCTCGAGCCTATCGAAGTCGGTGTTCGGGAGCTCCGAGATCACTTGAGCTCGTGGCTCGAGCGCGTCAAGGAGGGCGAGGAGATCGTGATCACCGAGCGCGGCAGGCCGGTCGCCAAGCTCTCTCGCACGGCCGGTCGCGAGCGGCTCGACGAACTGATCGCACTCGGCATCGTGACCCCTGCCCTGCAGCCGCGTCAGCCCGCCAAGAGCATCCCGAAGATCAAGATGAGTCCCGGCCCTTCGATTCAGGACATCATCGCGGACATGCGGCGGTGATCGCGTACTTCGATACGTCGGCCCTCCTCAAGCTTCTTCTTACCGAAGAATCCGGCGTCGATGTTGCGGCACGTATCTGGGACGGGGCCGACGGCCTTATCACGAGTCGGCTCGCATACCCGGAAGGGCGGGCGGCCCTGGCATCTGCAGAACGAGCGCGCAGGATCACTCGAGCGAGATATCAGCTCGCCTGTGAGTCCTTCGAAAACATCTTCGCCGAAGTCGCAACGGTAGAACTCCTGCCGGCAATCGCACGAGCCGCGGGGAACCTCGCGGAGCGGCTGTCCCTCAAAGGTGCGGACGCCGTGCATCTCGCATCTGCGCTCGGCGCGACGAAGGACGGCGGAACGTTGTTCGTCACCTGGGACCGGCGCCTCAGCCGGGCCGGTGTTGTTGCCGGGCTCGCCGTCGCGCCGGCTTGATCAGTCGGCGTCGAAGGGCAGAACGGCTTCCAGCCCTTCGCTCGCCGTGTCGGCCGCCCGACGCCGCGGCGGGTCCGTCGGCGCCGACGGCGTGCGCACCGGCCGCGCTCGCAACCACGACACGACGATGTCGATCCACACGAGGTTGCGTGCGAGCACCAGCCAGCCGACCCACGTTGCAGGCACGACGGCTTGTTCGCGCCACACGAGGGCGATCACTCCGGTCAAGATCACCGCGACGGTTGCCACGCCGGCGGTATGCCGTTCGTCGCGGTCCCCGTCGAACGCGAGCGCCGCGAAGGGCAGAAGCCACGCTGCCGTCTGGAGTGAGAACAGCGGGGAGAAGATCGCAAGGGCCGCGACGGCCGCGAGCGCCGCACCCCCTGCGGGATCGCGCCCGTCGCGCGACGCGCGGCGCCAGATCAGCGTCTCGCACGTGATCAGGCCCGCGAACGCCAGACCCTTGGCCCACAGCGCCGCATGACCGATGCGGATCGCGTCGGCCTCGCGATAGGGGATGCCGTGGTGGAACACCCACAGCAGACCGCCGACCACGCTTTCCACGTGCCAGCCACGCGTGTCGCGCAACGACAGCACCTGCAATGGGGCCTTCGGACCGCCGGTGAGGTACCACCAGGCGCCGGCCACGAGGCAGACCGCGGTGCCGACCAGCAGCGCGCGTCGCGCCTTGCGGAAGACGAAGATCGGCACCAGCGCGAGAGGCCACAACTTGGCCATCACCGCCACACCGAGCGCAGCCCCGCCCAGTTCCTCGTGACGTCGACGCAGCAGTGCAAGCGACCACACCGCGAGCGCCACCGCTATCAGGTCGAAACGCAGGTAGATGAAGGACAGCAGCGGCAGAACGAGCAGCAGGTAGGTCGCGGCCTGCCGACGTCCCCACCCCCACGCCATGGCGACGGCCGCTGCCATATCGGCCAGGAACGCGATCACGGCGATCCGTGCCGCCGCTGCGGCCACCGTGCCCCCCGCGAGCAGCTGGTCGAACGCCGTCTGCAACGGCATGTATTCCACCGGGAAGTTCCGGTAGGCGACGGCGGGGGAGTTGGCGATGCGGTTCGCGCGCGCAACGTCTACATCGGCGG
>JANMPG010000054.1:0-3197 GCA_031369745.1 Actinomycetes bacterium | reverse complement strand
GATCGGCATGGCCGAAGCGGCGACCGTGGTGATCAACCTCGAGTACGTGCGTGCGCACTGCGACGAGGCGCAGCGGTGGGCGACGAGGGCGATGTTCCGTGCGCTCGCCGCCGGTCGCCCGAGGGAGGCGACCCAGGCCGCCGGCGACCTGGTCGGGATGGCGCTCGTCGGGCCCGTCCCGTTCACTCGATTCGCTGCGGATGCCGAGGAACTGCTCACCGCTCGCGACCCCATCTCCGATAGCCCCGGACATGCCTTGATGGCGGCGGCTGCGCTCGCCGCGGGCGACGAAGCCGGGTTCCGTGAGCACGAGGAGCGGTGGCGCGACGTCGTCGACCGCCACGGCCTGACGTGGCTCGCCGCGGCGAACGGGATGGAGATCGGGTTCGTCGAGTTATGGGCGGGCCGAGCGGAGGCGGCCGAGCGGCGCCTTCGGGAGGCGCGGCAGTTCTTCACCCAGATCGGCAACGTGTGGTACATGAGTGTCGCCGACGAGTACCTGTGCGAAGCGGTCCACGCGCAGGACCGACCGCGTGAGTTCCTCCGTCTCGCAGACGCGTTCGCCGCTTCTACGCTCATGAGCGACCGTCACAACCTCATCAAGCGTCAGGTGGTGCTGGCTCGGGCCCATCTGCTCCGTGGGTCCGCGGTGGAGGCGGAGGCCTCGGCGAGACGCGCGCTCAAGCTCCTCGAGTCCACGGACGTCATCCCCGACAAGGTAGACGCGCTGCTCGTGCTCGCGGACGCGCTTGACGAGCGGGGTATGGGGGATGAGGCGTCGAGGGTCCGTCTCGACGCCGTTGCAAAGCTCCGAGCCAAGGGAAACCTGGCGGCGGTCGCGCGACTCGAGCGCTGAACCTGACCGGCGTGCGAAGATGCCGCCTCCATGGACGAGCCGTACTACCGCCCCGACCTGGCCAGGATCCATCACCTGGGGTTCGGGTTTCACGCCGAGGACACCGCGCCGGGTGTCCTCGCGCTCCTCGAACCCGTGCGCGGCGGTCTCGTCGTGGAGATCGGGTGCGGCAGTGGTCTGCTGACCCGGCACCTCGTCGGGGCCGGTCATCGCCTGATCGCGACCGATGCCTCGCAGGCGATGCTGGACATCGCGCGCGCCGAGCAACCGGACGTGGACTTCCGCCGTCTGACGCTTCCGGACGACCTGGTCCCCGAGGCCGACGCGATCGTCGGCGTCGGCCACGCGCTCAACTACCTCGACACGTTGGAGCAGGTCGAGTCCTCGCTCGCCGTGCTGGCGCAGGCGTTGCGACCCGGCGGCGTGCTCGCGATCGACCTGTGCGATCTCGAGTGGGCGGCGTCCCGCATCGAACAGGGCAGCGTCGGCTGGGTCGGCGAGGACTGGGCGCTGGTCACCCGCTTCTCGGTGCCATCCCCCGACCGCTACGTGCGAGAGATGACTACGTTCACCCGGGCAGCGGTGGCATGTATCGCCGCGGTGAGGAACGGCACGACAACGCGATGGTCGACGTCGCCACGGTGCCGGGGATCCTCGCCGCCCACGGTGTGGAGACGACCGTGCTCGACGCTTTCGGCACGGAGCGTCTCTCGGTGGGCCTCAAGGCCATCGTCGGGAGGAAGACCCGGTAGCGTCGGGGTTCTCGGATCTGGAGCCTCGGGGACGGCGAAGACCTCGCACAGAACGACTCACGACCGCCGTGTCGTCGAAGGGTCAGGTCAAGACCCGATAGAGGCGCCAGCGATCGGGAACACCCTTCAGCTCGTGCTCGCCGGCGTCCTCGAACGTGAGACCCGATCCCGCCACGAGGTCTTTGACCGTCTGTGAGATCAACACCTGAGATGGGCCGGCTTTCGCGGCAACCCGCGCCCCGATCGACACCGTGAGGCCGCTGATCTTGTCGTCCATCAGTTCGCACTCGCCGGTGTGCACGCCCGCCCGGATCTCGATGCCAAGGTCGATGACGCGATGCGCGACCTCCATCGCACACCGGATCGCGCGCGCTGGTCCGTCGAATGTCGCGTAGAAGCCATCGCCTGCGGTGGAAGACTCGAGACCGCGCCAGCGCTCGAGGGCATCGCGGACGATCGCGTGATGCTGTTCGATCAACCCCTTGTACCGTCGGTCTCCCAGCTCAGCTTGTTTCGGCGTAGATCCAACGACGTCTGTGAACAGGACCGTCGACAGGATGGTGTCCAGCTCGGGCGCGGCAGGAGAGATGCCCACGAACTCTCGGATGGCGTCGAGCACCGCGGGCTGCTCGTCAACCTCCAGCTCATCCGCACCCGGGAACAGCCGGATCTGCGGTTGACGCAGGAGCGTGGCGAAGTACTCGAGCGCCTCGCGATCGTTCTCGCGAGCCAGAAGGAGCACGGGAGCGGCGATAGACGGCATGGCACCCCGCACGTCGGTCTCGTTGTAGATCCGGTCCATCTCGACGGCAACGTCGGGAGTGGCGGTCTGCCGGCTGAGCCAGCCCCAGGAAACGTGCTCCGCCTTCGGTTCCGTCCCCGTCCACACCGAATACCCGTAGGCGTCGGTGCCCCACAGATCCATGGTGGCCTGCGTAGATCGCTCCACGGTGTCCGCGCTCGCACCGAAGGCATAGTCGGGCGCCGAGGTCGTCCGCGGCGCCGGGTACCACCAGAAGAGGGAGTGGACGCGCTCGGGGAACGTGGCGGCGAACAAGACGTTGGGCGCGCCGCCCTCGAATGCCCCGCCGAGGACCGGCCGCTCGGAGCCGACGGCGTCCAGGACGGCGGACAGGTCCGCCACGCGGGTCTCGAGGTTGGGGGGGTCGACGTTTCGACTCGATGCTCCCGTTCCGCGACGGTCGTGCAGGATCAGCCGGGAGAACGACGCGAGGCCGCGGAACCACTCCGCGTGCGGTCGGTACTCCCAGATGGTGTCGACGTTTCCCAACCAATCGAATTGCCAGACGATGTCGATGGGGCCGTCGCCCACCGTCTGATAGGCGATGTAGACGCCGTCGGGGGTCTTCGCGTACCGGGTCTCCGAGGTCTCCATGGCTCAGCTCGCCACCCGGTAAAGCGCCAGGTGGTCGGGGACGTCTGCGGCATCGCCGTCACAGGAGTGCCGCAGGCAGGAGTCGTTCACGTGACTAGTCTTGTTCGCGCTTGACGCCAGGCGCAAATCGTTGCCCAAACCGTTGCCCAGTCGTCGACCC
Organism: Actinomycetes bacterium; assembly: GCA_031369745.1. GTDB lineage: Bacteria > Actinomycetota > UBA4738 > UBA4738 > HRBIN12 > AC-51. Next base: position 33 of record JANMPG010000054.1, on the reverse strand, counting down.
CACTAGGGGTCACGTCTGCCTCTTCCCTTGGAG
>JANMPG010000052.1:0-20945 GCA_031369745.1 Actinomycetes bacterium | reverse complement strand
GGTGCAGGTGCAGATGTAGCGATCCGGTCCCCACGTCGCCCCGCCGTCGCTGGAGACCTTGAGCATGATGTAGGGCAATGGACACCGATTTCCGCACGCCGTCGGGCCCGTGTAGCGGGTCGACAGCAGGTACACGTACGGCGCGTTGGGGTCCGCAGCGATCGCCGGCTCCCAGTCGTCGGCCGTCGCATGGATGACCTGCTCGCCCGCCCACCCCGGCGGGGGAGCGGCTGCGGCTTGCACCTGGGCGCGGTTCACGCGAAGGGTCCCGGCGGCCTTGGCTTCCTTCCAGGCTGCGAGGCGCTCGGCGGCCTCGCGAGCCTCCTCCTGCGCCTCGGCTTGGCCACCCCTCGCGTGGCCGCCGTCTGACTCCTGGCTGGTCCCGTCGGCGGGTGACGACGAGATGCTTCCGCCGCCGGTCATGAGCGACGCGACGATCGCGACGCTCGAGAGGGCCAGGATCAGTGCAACCAGCGGGCGACGCCTGTGCATCGGTGACCTCCTGTCGGGGGGTTGACCCGGCGAACAGTAGGTCCAGGTCGCGAAGCGCGCAACTGAATGCGACTCAGGTTTGGCGGTTGATCCAGACCCCGCCGGGCCCGATGTAGCTTGGCCCCTCACCCCAGGCGCCGATCGTCTTTCCGACCGACGTGATCGCCATCTCGGCGTAGTCGCCGTAGACCTCGCCGAAGCCCGACGCCCTCTTGTACGACACGCCGCCGTATGCATCGGAGATCTTCACCGGCGATGTCCACGTGCGACCGCCGTCGGAGGAGGAACGGAACCAGACGTTCCACCGATCGAGATCGCCGCCGCGCGCGGTTTGGTAATACGCCAGGCGCACCTCGCCGTCGCCGATCGATTCCATCATCGGTGCGGTCGCATGCTCCCCGTCGACAGACAGGGCGAGACGGTTGCTCCAGGTGAGGCCACCGTCGCCGGAGCGCCGGACATAGATCCGCTGGATGCCGTGATCGGTGATGGGTGCGTCATAGGAGATGGTGAACGCACCGCGGTCGTCGGCCGTCAGCGCCACGTGACCGGCGTAGTAGTCGGCGCGGCAATCGGCGCACGCGATCGAGGGCGGGAACGAATCAACCAAGACGTCGGTCCACGTCGTGCCCCGGTCATCGGAAACGAAGGCATGCACCTCGGTGTTGCCGTTCAGACCGGTACTGCTGCCGTAGCGAACCACGCCTTCGGCGAAGACCACGCGACCCGTGTCGGTCACGTCGGCGTCGTAGGCGTAGAAGTACCGGTCGTCGCTGACGAGGCGCGTTTGGGTCCACGTGCGGCCCGCGTCGTGCGATTGCGCGAGCCACGGGTCGCCGCCCTTGGGACCGTTCCAGCTGGCGTAGACGTCGCGACCGTCGTTGCTCACGGCCAGGATCGGCTTGTCGTTCCAGCTGACCTTGCCGTAGGTGGGCACCGGGTCCGACCAGGTCCTGCCGTGATCGGTCGAACGCACGAACACGACGTTGTAGCCGTTCATGTACAGCGCGTAGACGACGCCGGTGTCGGGTGCGACCTCGATGATCGGGTCGAATTGACCGGACCCCTTGCAGGCGCACAACGGCCGTTGCTTACCCCAGGTGGCCCCGCCGTCGTTCGACACGGCGAGCGCGATCCACGGCGACGGGCAGTTGCCGGGGCACGGCTTGGCGGCGTACCTGGTGGCAAGCACGTAGACATACGGCGCATGCGGATCTGCGGCGATCGCCGGCTCCCAGTCGTCCACCCTGGCGTTCAGGACGTATTCCCCGGCCCACCCCGGCGCAGGGTTCACGGTGAGGCTGCTGGTCTGCACGCCCAGGGTTCCGGCGGCACGGGCGCTGGCAAGCGCATCCAGGCGGTCTTGTGTTTCCTCAGCCTGCTCGGCCGCTTCCACCGATCCGCCGCGACCTTCTTCGGCCGCTACGCCGGGGGCGGTGGCCCGTGTCGGCCCGGAATGGGTCGCGGGAGTCGCCAGCGCGACGGCGACGACGAGGGCGATCGATGCGGCGATCGCGGCCGTCACTGAACGGCGTGTCACGTGGTGCCCTCCCTGCGTGTGTGTGGACCGCGAACGCTAGCGGGCCGGTGTGTTCGGGGTCAATCGGTCCTTCGGCCACGAGCGGTGCGCAGCCAGGCGGGCTCGGGCAGACCGTGCGTGGCGAGCACGAGCCAGCGCATCCGCCCCAGCGCGCCGGGGTCGACGAGCATCGTCGCGCGCGACCGCATGGACCATGTGCGGACCGCCTCGAGGCCTTGCCCGCTCGCAAGTTGCTGCTGCTGCGTCGCGAGCTCATCGCGCAGCCACGGTTCGAACCCGAGCGCGAGCAGGGCGTCGCGCTGGTTCACCGTCGGGAACGCCTGCAGGCCCAGGGACCGCGCGTGCCGAGCGATCCACCCGAAGTCGACACCCGCGGTGATATCGGTCGCGCCGGGCTCGCGCAAGACGTCGTCGAGGACCTGGTGGCTCCGGTAACCGTGGAGCGGACCACCCGAACCGTCGTCGGTTCCGTAGTCGATCACCAGCACGTATCCCGTCTCGATCGCGTCTCGCACCTCGTCCACGAAGGTCAACGCGCCTGCCGGCACGACGAGCTCGCCGTCGGTGTTCGCCTCACCGATCAGCGCACGCAGTTCGTCGTCGATCGGCGCCGGTCGCTCGACCAGGGTGCCGTCGTCGGCGAGGGCGATCCGGATCTCGCTGCCCTCGCGGATGAGACGGAACGGCAAGTTGTCCAACAGCTCGTGGGCGAGCACGAGGTGAAGCGGCGGCACGATCCGCTCGGCCACCGCGATCGCATCGATCGTGGCGAGTGCCGCACGCGCTCCCGGGCTCGCCTCCACGGCGGTGTAGACGAGTTCTCGCTCGTCGCCGGCGTCGAGGATCTGGCGAGCGAGCGTGCCGTCGCCGGCGCCGACCTCGGCGATCCGAAGCGGGCGGGGCGCGTCGAGCGCGGCGCCGAGCTCGGCCAGCGCCCTCGCGACGAACATGCCGAACGCCGGATGCACGTGGGGACTCGTGACGAAGTCACCCGCAGCGCCGATCGGCGGCGTTTCATAGAACCCGCCGGGGCCGTACAGCGCGAGGTTCATGTAGGTCGCGAATGTGATCGGACCATGTGTGCGGATATGCTCGCGGATGCGGTCTGCGGCGCCGGTGTGCACGGACGCAGTATGGCGGCGACCTGGCAGGATGAGCACCGTGGACGAGCGACCGATACGCCGCGCAGCCTCCATCGTGTGCGTGCGTGCGGGGGCGGCCGGCGAGCCCGAGGTGCTGGTGGTCGAGCGTAGCGCCGCCAGCCGATTCCTGCCGGGGTACGTGGCGTTTCCGGGCGGCGCGGTCGACGCCGAGGATGAGCAGCACGCGAAACGGTGGTTCGGTGACGCGGCGCATGCCGCCCGCGCGGCCGGTGTGCGCGAGCTGGTCGAGGAGGTCGGCGTCACGCTGACGGCAACGGGTGCGGTGGCGGCGGAAGACTTCGCGCCGACCGACGAAGCCCCGCCGTCGGTCGACCAACTGTCGCCCCTGTGTCACTGGATCGCGCCACCGGACGTGCCGGTTCGTTTCGATGCCCGGTACTTCACCGTGGAGGTAGCCGACGACGTCGAGGCGGTCGCCGACGGCCACGAGGTCGCGTTGGCCTGGTGGACGTCCCCGGGGGTATTGCTCGAGGAGTGGGGTGCAGGCGCGCGCAAGCTGTACTGGCCCACCTGGTTGACGGTCACCGAACTCGAGGCGTGCACGTCGGTCGCGGAGGTGACCTCGCTCACGTTCGAGACGCGCGAGCCCACGCCCGAAGAGGAAGCCACGCTGCCTCGTCACGTGATGCAGGAGGAGTAGCCGTGCTCCGCGCGATCCGCGTGCTGGCGCCGAACCCGAGCGTGTACACACTCGAGGGCACGAACACGTGGGTGCTCGGCACTGGCCCGACGATCGTGATCGATCCCGGACCCGACGACGCGTCGCACCACGACGAGGTGTTGCTGGCATCGGGAGAGGTGGCCCGCGTGCTCCTCACGCACGACCACGAGGATCACGCCGAAGGGGCGGTCGTCTTCGCTCAGCGGGCTCGGGCACCGCTGTCGGCCTGGCGCCTCGCTGGGGCGCTCCCCATATCGGACGGTGAACGCTTCGTCGTGCCCGGCGCGACGCTGGTGGCCGTGCACACGCCGGGGCACAGCGCGGACCACGTGGCCTTCTTCGAGCCTCATGAACGCGCTTTGTTCACCGGAGACGCCGTCGTTGGCCGTGGCACGAGCTTCATCGACCCGCCGGACGGCGATCTAGCGAAGTACCTCGCGTCGCTCGAGCGCATGCTTGAGGCGGACCCGCGTGTGATCTACCCGGGTCACGGACCGGTCGTGACCGACGCGAAGGAGAAGCTGCACGAGTACCTCGCACATCGAGCCGAACGCGAGGAACAGATCGTCGCCGGTCTGGCCGCGGGCGACCGAACGGTGGTGGCCCTGGTCGAGCGGATCTATGCCGACTATCCGAGCGACGTGCACGCGCTCGCCGCGCGCTCCGTCACGGCGCATCTACGCAAGCTGGAGCGCGACAAGCGTGTCACGAAGGCAGGACGCGGTTCGAAGCAAGAGTGGGCGCTGGTGGCTGCCCCGGGCTAGAGCGAGGACGTATCGGGCACCAATCGCAGTTGCGTGCGCACGACGTATCGACCCCGGCTCTGCACGTCGAGCACACCGCGGGCGATCAGCCCGCGGATCGCCCGGTTGGTGGACTCGCGCGAGGCCCCGACCATCGCGGCGATGTCGTCTTGCGTCAGGCGCACGCCGATCGCGTCGCCACCGGGCACCGGGCGCCCGAGGCGGCGGGCGAGGTCAAGCAGCCGCCGCTCGATGCGATCGGCCACGCCGAACCACGCGAGCTCGGCGGCGACCCAGGTCGCGCGCTCGACGCGGGCGGACAGCAGCGCTGCGGCGTGGGAGCCCACGACGGTTCGCACGCGCGCCGGCCGCAACGCGGTAGCCGTCCACGGCGAGACGAGCCCGTCGGGTTGCCCGATCGCATCACCGGGGCCGAGCAGATCGATCACGAACGACCGCCCCTCCCGATCCACGATCGCCGCACGGAACACGCCGGATTCGACGACCCACAGGTCGCCACAGGGCTCGCCCTGACGCACGGGCGTCTGCCCGGTGCGCACGACGGTGAGGGGGAGTGGTTCGACGACGCCCAGCGGGCGAACGATCATCAGCACCACCCGCGATAACCCTAGCCACCCGGTCCGACACCGGAAGCCATCTGCGAACCGCTAGGCTTGCGGGAGTCGCCCAGGGAGGACCAGCGTGGCCACGATCAAGCTCGAAGAGGTCTTGTCATACGTACCGCTGTTCCGCAGCCTCACGAAGCGGCAGCTGAAGCACCTCGCGTCGCTGTGCACGGTCGCCGACTACATGCCGGGGGCCGCCATCGTGAAGGAAGGCACCAACGGCGATGCCTTCTACGTGGTCCTCACCGGCGAGGCGAAGGTGACCGCCAACAAGCGGTTCATCCGCCGGCTGGTTCCCGGCGACCACTTCGGTGAGATCGCCGCGCTCGACGGCGGTGCGCGCTCGGCCACCGTCACGAGCGAGACGCCGATGACCCTCGCGGTGATGTCGCGGAAATCCCTGCTCAAGGCGCTTCGCGACGATCCCGACATCGCCTACTTCTTGATGGCTGAGCTTGCCCGCATGTTCCGCCGGGTGAGCAAGGAAGCGATGCGTTGAACGTCGAGTTCTACGAGCCCGACGACGAGCTGAAACCGACGGTGGCCACCGCATCGTGGGACGGTCGCGACGTCACGGTGACCGCCGCCGATCCCGAGGTCCGCGCGACCCTGGCGCATGCGTTCCGCCGTTCCCCCGTCGCCCTTGACGATGCGTCGTTGCGGCGCACCGGCACGTCTGGCACGGTCGTCGTGCAGCCCGGCAGCCTCGAGTGGTTCCGGGCGACCGCCCGCGCTCGGGCGACGGAGGCCTCAGGCCTTTCGGCGCGGTTCGTGCCGGGGATCGCGAGCGGAGGCTTCGACCCCGCCGCCGGCTACCGGCGTTTCGACGAGCAGCTCGAGCGGTTGGACGCGCGCACCCGCGACTAACCGTTGTCGGCGAGCCAGGCGCGACCCACGTCGCAAAAGCCCTTGAAGTCGCAGTAGCCGCACCAACGCCCCGGGGTCGGTTCGAACACGCCCTCGGCGATCTCGGCCAGTGATCCCTCGATGTTCGAACGCACCGACGCGGGATCGCCCATCGGGTGCGTCACCGCCTCGTCGCGCGCCAGGTAGTAGTAGGTGAGCGTGAGGTCTGCGGGCGCCTTGTTCCAGATCTCGACACAGGCGAGCCCGTACAGCTCGAGCTGCAGCGGGTCGGCCTCGCCGACGCCGGTCTTCCAATCGACGATCTCCCACGGTCCGTCGGGCTCGCCGTAGATCGCGTCGATGCGCCCGCTCAGGGCGAACCCGCCGACCCGGAGCAGGAACGCGCGCTCGGCGAACAGCGGCGTGCGATCGGCGTAGCGGGAGGTCAAGAACGCCTGTCGCAACCGATCGACGCGGCCGGGGTCGCCGGCGAGTTCCTCGTGCGTGATGTCGATGGCGTCGTCGGCTTCGAGCAACCGCCCCTGGCCCGACGCACGCCGCTCGATCCACCGGTGGATCTCGGTACCGATGCGCGCCGCAGGCCCGCTGAAGCGCGGCAGCGGCCGAACGCGCGTCCAGTAGAACTGCTTAGGGCACCTCGCGTGGTCCATCAGCGAGCTTGCCGACAGCGTGCGCGGGATGCGATCCGCGGTGCCTGCCCCGGCGCCGTCGGCGACCTCGCGTTCGCGCAGGTGCGATGCCAGCTGCGCGCGATCGTCGGCGAGTGCGTCGAACGATGCGCGAGCACCCGGATCCAGCGCCTCGATCAGCGAGGCTTGACCACCGTCGGTCAAGGCGGCGGCTCGCCACCCCTGGGCGAACAGCGGGTCCACCGCCGTGGTCAGCGCAGGCCCCGGCCAGTCGCGCACGAACCGTTCACGCAGCCCAAGCATCGGGTTCTCCTCGTCGGGCTCGTCGGGCCCGCTGTCCACCGATGCCTGGCCGCTTTCCGCGCCCCACGTCATGAGCTCGTTCAAGAAGCGGCTCTGTTTCTTCGGGTAGGCGTTGTCGCCGTACCAGTAGGCTCCGCTGACATCGAGGGTCTTGCGCGCCCGGGTGAGCGCGACGTAGGCGGTACGCCGTTCCTCGATGATCTCCTGGTCCTTCAGCGCGTCGCGGAACGCCGACAGGTTGCCCTCGAAGCGCGGCAAAATGTCGGCGTCGCCCCGCAGCTCGAAGTCCAGCGACTTGGCGCGTTCGGCGGGGTTCTGCGGCACCTTGGGGTTGGGCAGGATGTCGTGGGCGAACCCCGGCACGAAGACATGATCGAACTCCAGACCCTTGGCGACGTGGATCGTCATGACCTTCACCGAGTCGGCGTCGGAGGGCTGCACGGGCGCCCACTCCTGTTTGTCGAGCCGCTCGACCGCGTCGATGTGGTCGAGGAATACCCGCAGCGTCAGCTCACCGTCGACCGGCTCGAACGCGTGGACCTCGTCGAGGAACGCGGCGAGGTTGCGGCGGGCGCCAAGGCCGCGTCGCCGGTCAGGGTCGGCGTCGAGCTCATCGACGATGCCGATGCGCCGGATCACCTCGCCCAGGAACTCCCCGACCGGACGACGTGCCTCGGCGCGCAGCGCTCGCAACTCCTCGCGGAACCCTTCCAGTCGCGCGTGCCCCTGCTCGGACAACCCTTCGACGTCTTCGAGATGCTCGAGCGCCTCGGCAAGCAGGACCGGCTCGGCCTCGATGTCGTCGCCCTCCATCTCGTAGTCGGCTTGCAGGCGTTTTGTTTCGATCGTGGCAAGCCGAGCGAGCAACGCGATGTCCTTGAAGCCGACACGGTAGCGCGGGCCGAGCAAGATGCGGGCCAGGGCTACGCTGGCCGTCGGGTCCTGCACCGCTCGCGCGTACGCGAGTACCTCGACGACCTCGGGCATGCGGAGCAGCCCCGCGAGCCCGACGATCTCGACCGGCACCTCGCGTTCGTCGAACGCCTGGCGCAGCAGCGTGAACAGCCGGGAGGTGCGGCACAGCACCGCGATCTCGGGCCACGCCGAGCCCGTGGCGTGCAGCTCCACACACCGGTCGGCGATAGCCTCGGCCTCGGTCCACTCGTCGTGCACGCGGCGGATGCGAACCTCGCCCTCGCCGTTGGCGGCGAACGGCACCAAGCGCTTGCCCGGCGGGCGCTGCTCTTCGGGCACCGGAGCGATCAACGCGTCTGCCGCCGCCAAGATGCGCGCCCCCGAGCGGAAGTTCGTATACAACGGCAGCTGCTTGGCGGGTGTGCCGTCGGCGCGCGGGAACTCCGTGGGGAACCGGAACAGGTTGTACAGCGATGCCCCGCGCCACGCGTAGATGTTCTGGTCGGGGTCACCGACCGCGGTCACCGGGTGGCCATCGCCGAACAGGGTCGCCATCAGCTGTGCCTGGGCGACGTTGGTGTCCTGGTACTCGTCGAGCAGCACCGCCGCGAAGCGCGCCCGGTGGTCGCTCACCACGCCGGGGAATCGCGTCACGACCTCGAGCGCACGGTCGATCTGGTCGCCGAAATCGATCACCCCGAGCTCGGCCTTGAGCTCGCGGTAGACCATCGCCGCCTCGATCAGTTCCATACGCTCCTGCGCCGATTTGTACGAGCGGTCGGATCGGTGCCCCTTCAGCAGCTCGAGCCGGGCACCGAGCCACGCGATCGCCTCGGTCGGGGTGACGCGATGGTTCTGCAGCTGATCGTCGAGCTCCAGGATCTTGGCGACGAGCGAGGGTTGGAACGTGGCCGCCGCGTACTCGAAGGGCATGCGGTCGAGCACGCGCCCGCACAGTTCTTCGCGCTGGGCCTGGTTCAGCACCCGTGATCCCGGCTCGAACCCGGCCAGCACGCCGTAGCGGTCCAGCAACGAGGCGGCGAACCCGTGGTAGTTCATGATCTCGGGCTCTTCGCCCTCGGTCAGTTCCAGCGAGGACAGCGCCCGGCGCACGCGCAGCCGCAGGTTCTCGGTCGCCTTGTTCGTGAACGTGAGGCACAACACGTTGCCGGGCATCACACCGGGGGCGTCGATGCGGCCGAGTGCGCCGAGCGCCAGGTAGACGACACGAGCCGCCATGACCGAGGTTTTTCCCGACCCCGCGCCGGCGATCAAGACGCACGGTTCGAGCGGCCACGCGATCGCGTCCCACTGCTCGTCGGTGGGCTCCGCGCCCATCGCGGCGACGATCTCGGGTGGCGCCACGCGGGTGCTCACGTCCCCACCGTCACGTCGAACAGCGGCTGTCCCTCGGGGAACAGCGGGCACAGCGACTTGAAGTCGCACCAGAAGCAGTTGGCGGCCGGGTTCGGCCGGTAGACCTCTGTGGCGATCAGCTCGCGCTTGGCCGCGATCAACCGTGACAGTTCGCTCCGCATGATCTCTTGGTAGCGCTCAGCCTTGCCCTCGGTGACCGACCATGCCTTCATCACGATCTCGCCGGTGCGCCAATTGCCCTTCAGGTAGGCCAGCTCGACGGCGCGCACCGGGCGGTATGGCTCCAGCTCGTCGCATTCCTGCACGGCCAGGTAGTAGATGCCGAGCTGCAGGCTCTCCTCGGCCTTCGGCGCGTAGTCGGCGTTGCCGGTCTTGAAGTCCGTGATGCGCGTGCCGCCGCCGGCAAGCGCGCCGATGCGGTCGATCACGCCCACGATCGTCGCCCCGTCGTACTCGAAGGAGAAGAATGCCTCGTTGTCGAGCGACTCACCCTCCCCGTAGGCATGCCACCAATTCGGGAACATGCGGTTCTCGACCAGCTGGCGGTGGGCGGTCGCGACCGCCTTGGACGGGAACTCCGTGTCGCGCCAACGCCTGTCGACCTCGGCAAGGATCTCTTCCTTGGCCTTGCCGACCTTGCCGCGCTCGATGTCTTCGATGATGCCGTGCACGAGCTTGCCGACCCAGGCCTGGTAGCCGGCCACGCGCCCCAGACCGAGCTCGTCGCCGAGCACGTGTTGCAGCTCGCAGTTGTCGAGGTTGGACATGCGCGAATACGACAGGCGCAGCGCTTCGTGCAGCGGGCGCCCGGTGTCGGTCCAGTCGCGCTGGAACCACCAAGCCGACGCGTCGACGTCGAGCGCCCGCAAACCTTCCAGCGCGGCCAGCCGACGCCAGGCATCGGCGGTGGGGTCGGCGAGCTGACGGCGCCACGACGCCGCCGCCTCGCGAACGCTCACCGGTTCGTCCAAGCCCGCGTCGGGCGTGGCGATCCACCGGATATCGGCGAGCTCGTCGACGAAACGCGAGCGATGCGTCAGCTCGTCGGCGTCGGGATGGGTGTCGGCGGCGATCAGCAGTACCCCTCGGCGCGCGCGTCCGAGCACCATCTGGAACAGCCGTCGCTCGTCCTGCAGCCGCTCGCGAACCTGCTCGGAGCGGCTGCGGATCGTATGCAGCGCCCCGAGATCGAACATCGGCTCGGGTCGTGACAACGACGGGAAGTTGCCCTCGGTTGCGCCCGCTACCAGCACCGTGTCGAACTCCAGCCCGGTGGCGCCGTGGGCGGTCAGCACCTGCACGGCGTCGGCGCCGCCTGCCTCGCGCGCGGTCCACCCAGGCCCGTGCTCCCCGGCATCGAGGGCTTCCAGGAACGAGGCGACGCCCGCATCACCTTGTTCGGACGCCTCCGAGACGACGTTGGCGAAGGTGACGGCCGTGTCGAGCTCTGCGCCCCCTGCGGTGACCAAGCGGGCGGAGCACGGCAGCTCTTCCCACAACACTTTGAAGGCGTCTTGCACCGACATGCCGGCGAACAGCGCCGCCTTGTCGAGCGTGGCCCTGGCTCGCAGCACCCCGGAGGCCTCCTCGGGGCTGAGCCCGTCGGTGCGATCGAGGGCGGCGGCGGCGGCGCGCGGCGCCTCGCCGGTGGTCTTGGCCAAGCGCATCAGCCCGCGCGCTGCGGCTGGCGACAGGCCGACCACATCGGAGGTCAGCAACGGCTCGATCAACTCTTCGCGTCGAGCGGCGTCGGCGACCAACCAACGCAGCGCCAGCACGTACGGATACGTGGCGGACTCCAACGTGAGCGACTTGCCGCGCTCGGGCACCGCCCGCGGTATCCGGGCGTCGTCGAGTGCGCGCAGCAAGTTGCCGAGGTGCGTGCCCTGCCGGCGAACGACCACGGCGAGCTCGCCCCACGCCACCCCGTCTTCGACGTGGACGCGTCGCAGCTCGCGAGCGATGGCCGCGTGCTCTTCGGAGGTGTGCGGCGCGATCCACGCGCGCACCGACGGCCCCGCGGGCGTGCGATGCGCTGTCGTCAGCGTGACGACAGCCGCATCGGGAAACGTCTGTGTAGCGAAGCGGTGCATCGGCACGCTCGTCGTTCCCTGGAAGGAGAAGATGTGCCCTCCAGGGTTGGCAGCAACGACCACGCTGTCGGCGCGTAGACCGCGGAGCAGCGCTTCGGCCGCGAGCGTCGTGTCCTGGTAGTCGTCGACGAGCACGTGGTCGAGCAGTCGCTCGCCGCCGGGCGCCACGATCGACGCGAGATGCACCATGCCGGCATAGTCAACTTGATTGACCATATCGAGCGCGTCGAGATACTCCTGTGCGAAGCGGGCGAGCTCGGTCCAGCCCCCGAGCCCGGCACTCGCGGCCGACGCCTCCAGCTCACTGGGTGAGAGCAGCGATTCCTGCATGCGCGTGAGGAGCTGGCGCACCTCGTCGGCGAACCCGCGGACATGCAGCAATCGCCCGTACGCGGGCCACGCGTCGCGGTCTTGACCCGCGAGCAACTCCCGAACCTTCGCGAACTGCTCGGCGGCGCCGAGCACCTCGGGAGGCTCGCCCTCGCGCAGCTTCAACACGCGATACGCCAAGCCGTGCAGGGTGAGCACCTGCAGGCCGGGCAGCGACCCGGGCAAGCGCTCGAGCAGCGCGGTACGGGCGGCGTCGCGAGCCCCGCGCGACCCGAGCACCAGAGCGATGCGCTCAGGCTCGGCGCCGCCTTCGATCAGCTGGGCGAAGCGTTCGCGCAGCACCGCTGTCTTGCCGGTACCCGGGCCACCCGTGACCAGTAGCGCCCCGTCATGGTGCGCCAAGACAGCGGTCTGGGCATCGTCGGGACCGAACGGGGGGGCCGCCATGTCGTGGATGCTACTCGGCGCTACCGACACGTTGGGTTCACGCGTCGGGACGCGGCGGTGCGACCGGGGCCGGGGCCTCGCGGTACTCGCCGGTGGCCCAGTGCGCCTGGAGCCACCGCTCGATATCGGCGACGTCGATCAGCCCGATCGTCGCGCCGGTCGGTGAAGCTACGAGCCCTTCGCGGCTCCCGACCCAATCCACGACGTCGTCCAGCGGCTCCTCCGCCTCGATCAGCGGGGGATCCACCAAGCGGACCATCCCGGCGTGAACCGGTTCGGATGCCGCGACGTTGCCGGCATCCTGCAGCGAGATCGTCCCGATCACGCGCCCGGCCCGCCCAACCGGAAAGATCCGATCGGGGAACGGCCGCAGCCACTGCTCGGTGGCGTCGAGGATGCTCATGTCGGCGGGGATCAGGGCTGCGACCGGTCGCATCGCCTCCGCGGCCGTGCCCCGCGAGAGTTGGCCGCGAAGGATCGCCCGCTTCGGGATCTGGCGACCCACGCTCGCGATCACGAACCCGATGTAGCCGAAGAAGATCGCGCCTCCGTTGCCGGTGCTGAAACTCAGGACCGCGTATGCGATCAGCCCGCCACCGATGAGCAGTGACCCGATGCCCGCGACGCGGAACGCCAACACCCGGTTGCGCGTGACGCCCCATGCGATGGCCATCAGCATCCGACCGCCGTCGAGTGGGAACCCCGGGATCGCGTTGAACGCCGCGAACAGCAGGTTGATATAGCCCAGGTAGCTCATCACGCCGCGAAGTTCGCCATGCGGCATCCGCGAAGCGATCGCGTAGAACATGACACCGAGCAGGGCCGTCGTTACCGGCCCCGACGCGGCGACGACGAAGTCGGCCACCGCACCCTTGCGCCACGAGCGCGTCTCGGTGGCGCCTCCCCAGAACACGAGCGTGATCGCCCGAACCGGTAACCCGAAGCTTCGCGCCGCGATCGCATGCGCCGCCTCGTGAAGCAGGACCCCTCCGAAGAACAAGACGAACACGACGGCCGCAAGCTGCATCGCTTCCGCCGGCTCGACCTGCCGCGAATAGTTCGTGTATTGCGCGAACAGCACGAGCGCCGCCACGATGAACCAGGAGGACGACACGTAGATCGGGATCCCCCTGATCCGCGCGACCTTGAACTGGTTCCCCGTGCCGAACACGCATCGAGCCTAACCGCGCAGGCCCGGAACGCCGCTCAAGAGCCGTCGAGCAGTTGCTGGATCCGTTGATGGGAGACATCTAGCAACGTTGCAACGTCACGACGAGACAATCCGGCGCTGGTGAGCTGCCGGGCAGCATCGTCGAGCGCGGAACGCGCAGTCGCCTGAGCCAGGTCGGCTCGAGCTCGAGCCCGGATCCCGGCTCTGGCGGCCTTGCGAAGCTCCGGCGCGAGCCGGATATCCGACACGAGTTCAGCTTCCGCAGCATCCTCCACCCACAGGGACAGCGCCTCGCGGATGCGCGACTTGGCTTGTCGGATGCTGCGCCCGTAGGTGTGACAACCCGCCACGGACGGGACCTCTGCGATCCACGACCCCGACTCATCGCGCGTGATCACGACGTCGTACCTCACTGCCATCCAACCCCCAAGCATGGTTCCAGCTGTCGCCTGATCGCCCGCAGTGTGCCGGGCGGCAGGTCGCGCCCCGCGTGCACCGGCACCGTGGTCAGACAGGAGCCACAACGGACCCGCACGTGCGACCCTCGCTGCCGCTCCCTGACGCAGTCGAGCTTCATGAGCGCTCGAAGCATCTCCTTCCCGGTCAATGATGCCACCTCTCTTCGATAATGTCTAGATAGCTAGACAGATAGACGAGAGAGGAGTTCTGACGATACGAAGAGGTACCGACGTCGATCGGCCTTGCCCCGATGCCCGGTTCACCTTTCGGGGCGCCGTGCGCTCTGTCAGGGTGACGGAGTGAAGAGCGCTCACGACTACGACGCGATCTGGCGCCGGTCGGGCACCACGTTGTGGCGAGCCGTGTACGCGTATGCGGGCGGTCGCCGCGACGTGGCGGACGACGCGGTAGCCGAGGCATTCGCGCGGGCGATGGCCCGCGGTGCCGAGGTGCGTGAGCCCCTCGCCTACCTGTACCGGGTCGCGTTCCGGGTCGCGAGCGCCGAGCTTGCACGCAGCGGGAAGGAGGTGGCCGATATGCCCGAGATCGCGACAGCTGATCCTGCGCAGAACGGCTTGCCCGACCTGCTCCGTGCCCTCAAGGAGCTGACGCCCGCCCAGCGGGCCGCGGTGTACCTGCACTACCGGGCCGACATGCCCGTGCGCGAGGTCGCGCACCTCACCGGCATGTCGGCCGCTTCGGTGAAGGTGCACCTGATGCGCGGTCGCCGCCGCTTGGCCCATCTCCTCGGCGAGGAGGACGACGCATGACCGAACGTTGGCGCAAGAAGTTGGAAGGCATCGACGGCGCGTCGCCGAACGACGACGTCTTCGAACGCGCGAAGGAAGGCCCAATGCACGGCGATGCGGCGCTGCCGGGTCCCCGCATGTCGACACGTGTCGTCACGATCGTCGCGTCGTTCCTCGTGTTCGCGCTCGCGATCTCGGTGTTCGCGATCCCCGCGCTTCGGATGGGCAACCAGGCAGGAAGTCAGGTCACCGGGTTGCTGCCACTGTGGCCGGCGCAGACGCCGGATCAGTTGGCACAGCTCCAGGCGGACCCGCCGGCATGGGCGCTCGACCCACAGCAGGTCGCGGAGCGATTCGGTCAGCAGGTGATGGGCTGGCCGGAATCGTGGGCCGGCGACCTCGCGTGCGATATGCCGGCGTTCGTTTCGAGCTCTCCGAGCGGCACCCTAGGGTTTGACCCCACGGGCGGGAATGCCATCTGCGATGCGAACGTCATCTGGGGTGGATACGGGCCCTCGTTCTCGAGCGCGTATGCGATTCCCGCAAGCACGGCGAGTCCTACCCAGGATTCGGCGTTCCGCAACTACTCGGTCTTCCCCTGCAACGTGACGGACACGAGCGCGTGCGACTTGGTTATTGGCGGGCCGGAGTTCGTGCAGATCTACCAGCCGCTCGAGCAGGGCGAGGGTCAGATCTGGGCCGTCCTGCAAGCCCGGAGTGAGCGCATCCAACTGTCGGTCGCAGCAGGTCAGAACGTCCGTGATGGCGCCTCGGTTTCTGCTGGCTACTACAGCTCGGACGGGACACCGACCCTGGCGTACGCGTCGTGCGGCCTGAGCGGCGCTTCCTCCTCGTTCCGCACGCCGGACCAACTCCCGACGCGCCTCTCGCTCGTCATGGGCAACGGCATCTCGCTTGATGTTTCGCTCCCCGAGTCGGAAGTTTGCAGTGGTCCCCAGCCCGGATACGTGTGGGCCGCGACCTCGAACGCGTCGCTCGCGGCTGCGGACGGAACCATCGCGAGCGACCCTGTGCAGCAGGCAGGCCTGTACCTGAGTGGGCTCACCGCAGCGCCGGTGACGATGGTCTTCCCGCAGGTTGGCGCACAGACCACGGCGGCGACCTCTCCGACACCCGAGCAGACCGATCCGGCGACGCCGTCGATAGAGCCGGGATCCTGGACGACCTACGACGGCGGCCTCGGGTTCACGATGGAACTTCCGGCCGATTGGGGCAGGACCGGCATCACGGACGAGATCGTCGTCAATGCACCCTCCGGAGAGCCTTACATCCAGATCAATCGCGTGGACGATCCGCCGAAGGACGATTCGTCGTTCCCGCTGAACTTTGCCGACTACCAGGGTGACAACCAGCCCCATTTCTACGGCGACGGGCAGACGTTCATCATCCAGTGGCTGACGGGCACACCAGACCCCCTCACGCCGGAGCAAAGCGCCGTCGTCGAGCGCATCGTGGAGTCCATCCGCTTCGAACCGTGGAACGTTGGCGACGAACGCCAGAGATGGACGGCTGTCGGTGAGATCTTGCCGGCGTCCTCGGCCCAATGGATCACGTTCAAAGGGGAGCACTACATCGCGTCGTACGTCGGCAGCACGCGAACCCTGTTTGGACCGGCGCCGAAGTGTGCGAGCGGCGACGGAACCTATGAGGTGCGCGAGACCGGAGACGCGGGCATCTCATGTCCGGATGGTACCGGTGGCGATTGGGACTTCGCTACCGGGCTACCCCGCAAGAACTCGCAAGCATTCGCCGTGGGGCTCGACCCTTACCCGGCTGTGCGTTCCTGGGATGGGATGTTGCTCGTGCAGCCGGCGCCACAGACCGGCGTGACGATCGGTGCTACGCGAGGCTGAGCAGGTCGCCGAGTTCGCGGGCGCTGCGTACCGCGAAGTCTTGGTAGCAGTTGTTCATGAGCACGTGGGTCTCGCGCGCCTCGGTGGCAAGCCCCTGCACCTTCGGCGCCCACTCGGCGAGCTCCTCACGCGGGTAGTCGTACTTGAAGCGTTCGGCCGCGGTCTGGCCTTTTACCTCCCACGATCCGCGATTGCGGCCGTGGAAGCGGACCATCGCGAGGTCGCTCGCGGTCGCCGCGGCGATCGGCGGCACACTCGACTCGAAGCCCTGCGGCATGTCGACGCACACGTACGGCAGGTTGCGCTCTTCCAAGAACGACAGCGTCTCTTCGACGTTGCGCTCTTCCATCCAGCTCTTGTGGCGGAACTCGACGGCCACGCGGTAGTCGGGTAGCCGCGCGGCGCACTCTTCTATGTACGCCTTGGCTTTGCGCGAGATCACGAACCACTGCGGGAACTGGAACAGCACGGCGCCGAGCTTGCCGGCCGAGTGCAGCGGCATCAGCGCGTCGCGGAATCGTTGCCACACCTCCTCGACGACTTCGTCGGGTAGCTGCTCCCGATACAGGTTGCGCTTGTCCGTCGGCACCGAGCCCTGCAGGTCCTTGTAGAGCGAGTCCGGCCGAGTCGGATGGTTGGTCAAGAGCGAGTACGCCTTGATGTTGAACGTGAACGCCGGCGGCGTGCGTTCGATCCACAGCACCGAGTTCTTCTCACTCGGTGGGAAGTAGTAGGTGGAGTCGACCTCGACGAGCGGAAACTGCTCGGCGTAGAAGCGCAGTCGCGCCTCGGCGCTCTTGGCCTCCGGCGGGTAGAAATGCCCGTCCTTGACCAGTGTGGGGTCGGTCCACGAGGACGTCCCGATCAGGATTCTGGAATCTCTACGGGCGGAGGGACGCGTCATGGCAGCGTTTGCGGCGACCTACAGTCGCCGGGCTCAGTGCAGGGACGATACATCGAGGAGGCCACCACCGGCCGGACGGAGTCCCAGGTCAAGTATCAGGATCGGGCAACCGATTGGACGAGGACATGGAAACTCGCAAGGTCGCCGTGCTCATTTCCGTCGTCATCGTCATCGTTGTGGGCGCTTCCCTCTTGTGGAGTCGCCTGACCCCCGAGCCAAGTGCCACCGCCGTGTTCAGCGATCCGGGTGGTCACCCGATGGAGTACGAAGCGACGATCAACGTCACCGAGGACGCCGATTTCCGCTGCGTGGTTGGCAACCCGGACCTGGGTACAGATTCATTCTCGCTGTCGATCTCACCCGACGGCCCTGTCGGTTTCCACGGAGAGCTGAAGGGTGGAAGTGGCGCAGCGGATGCATCGGAGGATTCGGTCCCGATCGACTGTCAGATGGTGGCCTTGGCGGACCCTCGACCCTGACGCTCCACCGATGGACAGGGCGCGTGATTGGGCAACCTGCGCCTCATTCGGTGTGCCGATCAGGATCTGCCCGGGCATGGGCCCAGCTTAGGACTCGGGGATGTCGCTCTTCGGTTTCTTTCGAAGCACGATGTCTTTGGCTTGCCCCGCCTTGTGCTTGGCGGTCTTCAGCATCCGCTCAGCCCACACGTATTCGGTTGCGAGGATGCCAAGCCCGATGAAGATCAGCAGCCACCCTGGCCCGGGCAGGACCAACAGCGCGATGCCGGCGATGAGCACGAAACCGCCGACGACGCTGATCGCGATCCGCTTGCCGCTGCGCTTGACGAACAGGCCGACGGCCTTGATCGGGACGAACGCGGGGTGATCGTGCCAGCGGCGCTCCGCCCCAGGCCAGGCGGTCGCGATCTCCTCGACGACGGCACTCGCGTCGACCTCTTCGGGATCGTCTCCCCATATCTGCCGGCGGCCGGCAGCGTCGTCGCTTCTGTCCGGTTCACCCATCGGATGCGTATTCTCACGACCCGCACCCTCAGCTGCAAGCCCTTGGCGGTCCTAGTCGTCGCCGTCGGGGTGGCTGTCGCCCGATTCCTCGGGACTCGCCCCACCGTGATCGTCCGAGGGGGTGGGTTGTGCGTTCGACCCTATGGGGGAGGCCGTAGACGTCGTGGGATGCGGGGTCGCTGTGGGCTTGGGCGACTGCGTGCTGGGCTTCGGCGAGGGTGTGCCGCCTGCCTCACGGTTGCCGTCGGATGCCGAGGGCGCCACGTGGACGGAGCCGGCGGGTTCGCTGATCCGTCCACCTGCGATCGCGAACGCCGTGAGCGACAGCGCGACGGCGAGCGCCAGGCCGCCGATCGCCCACACCACGGTCTTCATCCTCGGCCCCATGGGCCAACCGTACGACGAGGAAGGCAAAGGGCGGGTTAAGTCCCGGCCCCGGGGAACGAGACGGTGACCTCGGTGCCACCGGCGGCCGCGTCGGTGATGAGCAACGAGCCACCCCACCGCTCCGCAAGCTCGCGGGCGATCGCGAGTCCGAGGCCGGAGCCGCCCGGCGGCGCCCCACTGCCTCGATAGAAGCGCTCCGTCACGCTCGCGCGATCTTCCACGGGTATCCCCGGTCCGTGGTCGCGGACCGACACCCACGCCCGACCTTGCGTCACGCCGCTCGAGATCTCGATCGGACCGGGCGCGTAGGCGATTGCGTTGTCGAGCAGGTTGTCCAGGATCTGGTCGACGTCGGTCGGGTCTGCGTGCGCCGTTCCTCTGTCGCCACGAGACGTGAGTGAGCAACCCAGCGGTTCGGCGCGCTCCGACCATCGAGTCACCGCCTCGGCGGCGGCTTCTCCCAGGGCGACGCGCGACGCCGCACCCTCTTCGATGTGGCGTGCCATCACGAGCAGCCGATCGACGATCTGCGACAGTCGGTCGACCTCGGCGTCCGCGGCTTCGAGCTGATGATGCAGCCCGGGATCCTTCGTCGTCTCGAGCATCGATTCCAGACGAAGCTTCATGCCGGTAAGCGGCGTGCGAAGCTGGTGCGACGCGTTCGCGACGAACTCGCGCTGCGAGCGCACCGTGCGCTCCAGCCGCCCGGCCATCTCATCGAACGTGCCTGCCAGTTCGTGAACCTCGGAAGAACCTTCGATATCTCCGACGCGGGACGAGAGGTCGCCTTCGCCGAGGTCGTGCGCAGCCTCGGCGAGTTGCTGCAGCGGCTTGGACAATGAGCTCGCCAGGCCGTAGGCGATCACGATGCCCGCGAGCAGCCCCGCGGCTCCGACGAGCGCGAGCGCGATCCACGTTCCGTGTACGCGGTCGGTCAACTCTTGGGCATCTCGGGTTACCCGGATCGCGCCGACGGGCTGCTCATCGATGATGGGCGCGGCAGCGTAGAGGTTGTTGCGCGCGTCGTCTTGGCTGTAGCGGATCTCGGCGTTGGGGTCGCCTCGCAGGGCTGCGTCGATCTCGGGACGCAAGCCGTTCGCGAAGTTCTCGCCCGTGGATTCGCCGGTGCTGTCATAGACCACGATGCCGTTGAGGTCGGTCACGATGACGCGCTCGATGGACGCGGGCGCGGCCTGCGCGATGCGGGCGAGCGCTTCAGGGTTGTCGACGTTTTCCGCGCCGATGTAGGCCGCGAGCGTTTGGGCGGTGATCAACGTGTCGGACGCGAGCTCCGACGTGCCCCTTCGCGACAGGTTGATCGCGAGCGGGATCGCGAGAGCGACGATCACCGCGAGCAAGATGTAGGTGATCGACCAGACCAGTCGTGAACGCAGACTCGAGCGGCGCCGCTTGCTCATCCTTGGCCCGGGTCGGCGAACCGGAAACCGACACCTCGCACCGTCACGATGTACGCCGGGGTCGTTGGGTCGTCCTCGATCTTCTTGCGGAGCCAGGAGACGTGGACGTCGAGCGTCTTGGTTGGCCCGAACCAGTGCGGGTCCCACACCTCATCCATGATGTCCTCGCGGCGGAGCACAACGCCCGCATTCGACATGAGGTAGTGGAGCAGGTCGAATTCCTTTGCCGCGAGTTCGACGGGTTGGCCGTCTTTCGAGCACGTGCGGGCGCCGGGATCGAGGGAGACTGCGCCGACCGTGATCGGACCCATGCGGGCCGTGCCGGCGCCGCGTCGCAAGATCGCTCGGATGCGGGCGACGAGTTCGCGGGCGCTGAACGGCTTGACGACGTAGTCATCGGCACCGAGCTCAAGCCCGAGAACCCGATCGATCTCCTCCCCACGGGCGGTCACCAGGATGATCGGGACGTCTGAGGACGTGCGGATCTCGCGCGCGAGGTCCCGGCCGTCGCCGTCGGGGAGCATGACGTCGAGCAGGATGACGTCGGGTTTGTCTCGGTCGTACGCGGATCGGGCAGCTTCCAAGGTGGGCGCGACCTCAGCCTCGAACCCCTCACGCACGAGATGCTCGATGAGAGGCTCGGAGATGCTTTCCTCGTCCTCGACGACCAAGATTCGCGGCTTCATACGTCGATGGTAGTTGCCGGTTCGCGTCCGACCCGGTCCGTCTTGTCACTCTTTCAAGTCCAGAAGTATTGCCTTGAACGAGTCCTTTCCCATAGAAACCCTCCTTACACCATGAGTAGCGGTGCGGG
>JANMPG010000260.1:0-2175 GCA_031369745.1 Actinomycetes bacterium | reverse complement strand
GCGGCGAGCGCCGCGGGTTGCTGCCCCCGCCCGACGCGACGCGCCACCCGATCGATCGCGTCGTGCACCGCCGACGTCGGCGCGCCCGCGGCCAGCCCGATCGACGTTGCGACGACCTCAGCCAGAGCCGAGAGGGGACGGCGATCTCCGAACGGCACACATCGCCCGACCAAGAACGCGTTGGGTGGCAGCGAATCGCCGAGCTCCTCGGCCAACCGGCTCTTGCCGATCCCGGGCTCGCCGGTCACGACCAGGACCCGCGCGCGCCCCTCGCGCTCGGTCCGCTCCAGCTCGCGACCGAGCAGGGCAAACATGTCTTCGCGGTCGACGAACGCCCGTCCCGGCGTCGGCGCCACCCGCGGCGCAAGGCCTTTGGCCTCGAAGGTCGCCAGGGGTTCGGACTTCCCCTTGGCCGTGCGCAGACGTCGCGGGCCGTATCGGATGGCGGTGCGCGTACGGTTCCGCGTGGTCTCGTCCACAAGGATGCGACCCGCCGTTGCCAGATCGGCCAGTCGAGAGGCCGTGTTCACCGTGTCGCCGATCACCGCGAAGCCCGCCTGTTCCTTGGAGGGGGCGACCATCACCTCCCCGGAATTCACCCCCGCGTGGACCTCGGGCAAGAGCATCCCGCGTCGATCGGCGTTCAGAACGCGAACCCGGTCGCGCACCTGGAGCGCTGCCCGCACCGCGCGCTCCGCGTCGTCTTCGTGCGCGACGGGGACGCCGAAGACCGCCATGAACCCGTCGCCTTGGATCTGCGGGACGGACCCTCCGTAGGACTCCACGATCGCCTGGAGCTCGGCCATCGTGGGGCGCAGGAACCCGTAGACCTCTTCCGGATCGAGGGATTCCGCCAACGCGGTGTAGCCCGACAGGTCGGCGAACAGCATCGTGACGAGCTTGCGCTCGCCCCGTGCCCCGCGCGCGGATCCGCCGCCGACCACGGCGTTGGCGCTCAGCTTTGTTCGGGCCTGATCGCGTTGTCGGCCAGATCGGCCAGCGACGTCGACGTGTGGCCGATCCCGGGGAGATGGCGGAGCTCAAGCACGCTGTCGACGACGTGCTCGATCGTGTCGCCGCCGATGTCGATGAGCAGATCGAAGTCTGGCGCGGTGACCACCGCGGCGCCGTAGGAGATCACATCCAAGTAGCGATCGTCGAGGGTCTCGAGAACCTCGAACGGATCGGCGGTGGCGCGCGCGCACACGAGCGCACAGATGTCGGGGCTCGCGCGCTTGGGCGCCGCCATTCGGCTGCCGGTGAGATTCAGGGACCAGTCCGAGTGGATCCCCGCCTCCCAGTACTCCCGGGCGATGCGTCGCTGAAGCTCACCGAGGTCGGACGCCACCACGCGAGCGAACAAGCTGAACGCGCCCACGAACTGCCCAACGAATCGGGCCCCGGGAGTACCCGCGAACGCTTCCTTGATCGCATCGATCCCACCAGCCTCGATATGGCGTTCGAACACGTAAGCCTCGAGCTCGCCTCGTTCCGTACGGATCGCCATCCAGATCACCCCCGTCGATCGGTCCCCAACTCTGCCGCCCCGGGCCGTTCCATGCAAACCCGTGCGCGACGCTGCCGCGAGATGAGCGACGCCGGGCATTAGGGTGTCCATATGACGACCCTTTCCGCCGGAGACGACGCGCCGGCGTTCGCGCTGCCCGATCAACATGGGAACATCGTGCGTCTCGAGGACTTCCGCGGGCGCAATGTGCTCGTGTACTTCTACCCGAAGGCCGATACATCCGGGTGCACGACCCAGTCGTGCGATGTGCGTGACCATCTGCCGGACTTCAAGAGGCTCGGCACGGATGCGGTTGGGATCTCGCCCGATGAGCCCAAGGCGCAGCTGGCGTTCGACGAGAAGTTCTCACTCGGGTTCCCGCTGCTGTGCGACCCCGATCACGCGGTCGCCGAAGCCTGGGGAACGTGGGGCGAGAAGATCAACTACGGCAAGACCTACATGGGCATCATCCGCTCCTCGTTCCTGGTCGGCGAACACGGACGGATCGAGCAGGCTTGGTACAAGGTGCGGCCGGCGGAGACCGTCCCCAAGGCCATCGCCGTTCTCGAGGGCTAACGCACGATGGCCGATAGGAGGTCGGAAGAGCACCGAGCGATCGGCGTCGTGGTGATGATGACGGTTGCAGCTTCGCTCGCGGCATGTACCCC
>JANMPG010000246.1:0-9619 GCA_031369745.1 Actinomycetes bacterium | reverse complement strand
TGCTGACCCGTGACCTGCGCGGCCAGCTCAGCTCGCACGGCCGGCGCCACTTCCGTGCCGAGCAGCTCGATCGACCGCATCGTCTTGGCGTGCGGCATCGTGCCGACCGTGAACTGCACCAAGAATCGGTCGTGGCGGAACAGCTCGTGTTGGAACAGGATCTTGTCGATCACTTCCTGCGGGCTGCCGACGAAGTTCGCGCCATGCAGGGTCGCGGCTCCGTCGTACTGCTCACGTTGCATCGGCTGCCACCCGCGCTCGCGACCGATCTTGTTCATCATCGAGGCGGCGTACGGGTACGAATCGTCCAGGGCTTCTTGCGAGGTCGGCGCGATGTAGCCGTGGGAGTTGATGCTCACCGGCGGGATGGGGTCGTGCCCCGCATCGCGAGCGGCATCGCGAAAGAGTTGCACGAAGGGGGCGAAGCGCTCGGGCATGCCGCCGATGATCGCCAGCGCCATCGGCAGGCCGAGCGTGCCCGCCCGGAAAGCGGACTCCGGCGCGCCGCCGACGGCGACCCAGATCGGCAGCGGGTCCTGGATCGGTCTCGGGTACACCCCTTCGCCATCGAGCGCGGATCGGAAGCGGCCGGACCACTGCACGCCCTCGCTCTCGCGCAGCTTCACCAACAGTCGCAGCTTCTCGTCGAACAGCTCGTCGTAGTCGTCGAGGTCGAATCCGAACAAGGGAAACGACTCCACGAACGAACCGCGGCCGGCCATGATCTCTGCGCGCCCGCCCGAAAGCAGATCCAGGGTCGCGAAGTCCTGGAAGATGCGGACCGGGTCATCGGAGCTCAACACCGACACGGCGCTGGTGAGCCGAAGGCGCTCGGTTCGCTCCGCGACGGCCGCGAGCACCACGGCGGGGGCCGAGACGATCAGATCGGCACGGTGATGCTCGCCGACGCCGAAGACGTCCAGCCCCACCTGATCGGCCAACTCGGCCTCTTCGATCAGGTCGCGCATCCGCTGCTCGGGGCTGATCATGTGCCCGTCGTGCGGGTCTTCCTGTAGCTCCGCGAAGGTGTAGACCCCGATCTCCATGGCGTGAGGAACACGGTACCCGCTGGCGTTGTTCCCGAGGGTCCTTGCGCGTGGGAGCGACTACGCTGCACACACGATGGTTGCGTGGGACGGCGCCTTGATCGCGACGACGCCGCGGCTCGCGCTGCGCACGTTCCGAGAAGACGACCTGCCGAAGTACGCCGCGCTCAATGCGCATCCCGAGGTCGTGCGTTGGCTCGGCGGTGAGCCGCTGAGCCGAGAACACTCCGATTCGATCGCGGAGTGGGCGCTGGAGTTGTACGCGAACGAGGGGATCGGCCTGCTCGCGGTCGAGCGTCTCGACGACCGCGAGTTCCTCGGGATGTGTGGGCTGCACCACCAGCAGTCGTATCCGGACGAAGTCGAGATCGGTTGGCGGTTGGGCTACGAGCACTGGGGTCAGGGCTACGCCACCGAGGCGGCGACCGGGTGGCTCGATCTCGCTTTCGGAGCGCTCGGATTCCCGAGGGTCATCTCGATCACGGACCGGCCGAACATTCGCAGCCTTGCGGTCATGCGTCGACTCGGCATGACCTTCGACCACGAGGGCCAAGTGGAGGATGGGGGCATCATGTTCGATGCGGTCGTCTACTCGATCACCCCGCAACAGTGGCTGGCACGGGGGAGGCAGCGATGAACGCCGAACCCGATCCGGTGCGCTGGGGGATCCTCGGGACGGCCGGTATCGCCGAGAGCGCTTTCCTGCCGGCCTTACGCGAGTCCGGCGGCGGTGTCGCGCTGGCGGTTGCGAGCCGCACCGCTGAACGGGCCGAGGCCTGGGCGACCGAACAGGGAGTCGCGGAAGGGGTCGAAGGCTACGCAACGATCCTGGACGACCCGCGTATCGAGGCCGTGTACATACCGCTGCCCAACGGGCTCCATGCCGGATGGACGATCGCCGCGCTACAGGCCGGCAAGGCGGTGCTGTGCGAGAAGCCCCTGTGCGGCAGCCCGGAGGAAACCGCAACGGTGCTCGAGGCCGCGGCGGCCGCGCCGGGACCCCTGTGGGAGGCGTTCGTATTCCCGTTCCACGAACAGATCGCGCGGGTCGGCGCGGCGACCAGGGCCGGGGCGATCGGTGAGCTCCGCGAGATCCGATCGAGCTTCCACTTCACGCTGGAGGATGAGGGCGACGTGCGGTGGCTGGCGGATCTGTCGGGGGGTTCGCTCCAAGATGTCGGGTGCTACCCGATCCGGCTGGCGCGGTTGCTGTTCGCGGCCGAGCCCGATCTGGACCGCGCGATGGCCGACGCCGTGTGGATCACCGATGGCGTGGACGAGGAGATGTGGGGGGCGCTGGCGTTCCCCGGCGGCCGAAGGCTCGTGTTCTCATGCGGGTTCCGGGCCGCCTATCAGACAGCAACGGTGATCCACGGCACGCTTGGGGAGATCCGCATGACGAACCCGTTCCACCCCGAGCCGGGCGATCAGCTCACGATCGTTCGCGGCGACGAGATCGGGACCGAACCGGCGCCGGGAGTGCACGAGCGCTCCTTCACGCCCGCCGTACGGCACATCAACCGAGTCGTGCGTGGACTCGAGGAGCCTCGCCATCTCGCGGTCGACGAAGCGGCGGGGAACGCGACGGCGATCGCGGCCGTGCTGGCAGCGGCTCGCTCCTCACGCTGACGGGGTGTGCTCCCATACCTGTTCACCGTCGTCCATGCGGTCTGTCGGGATCAACCCGGCCCGGCGCGCGACCGTCTGCGAGGCGACGTGCCCGGGGTGGATCGAGGCCACGATCGAGGTCACGCCCAGCTCTTCGAGCAGCCAAGCGACGAGGGCACGCGCCGCCTCAGTTGCGAGTCCCTGGCCCTGGTGCGGCGTTGCGACCACCCATGCGATCGCAGCTGCTGATTCCGAGACCGTCGCCTGTAGGTGGCCGACCGCAACGTCGTCTCGACGACGCGCGACCCAGTTCAACCAAAGCTCGTCGCCGTCGGGGGAGCGCCGCGATTCCCACAACGCGTATCGGGTCTGAAGGGCGGCGATGTCGGTGGGTGGTGTCTCACCCGTCCAGCGGCCGAGCGCGGGGTCGTCCAGCGCCGCGAAGAGGTCGGCGGCGTCCGCCGAGGTGAGCGGCACGAGCTCTAGGCGCGCCGTCGTGATCCGCATCGCATCGTCGGGTGGCAGGTCGGGTAGCACGACGCGGATGCTACGAGTTGTCAACCCCAGCCGGGCAGCTCACCTCAGATCGCCATCGCCTTGCTCCCCTCGCGCGAGGCGATGTGCTTCGCGACGTAGGCGGCGTCCCGGCCAACTCCCGGTAGCACGTCCGACGTGATGCCGAACTGGAAGATCTGACCCATGAGATACACGCCGGGCTCGGATGTCACCACGCCGCGATCATGCATGGGTTGTCCATCCTCGTCGAAGATCGACAGGTCGATCCACGAGAAGTCCTGCCGGTACCCCGTGCACCAGATGACGTTGGGCGCGTCCACGGATCGCCCGTCCTGGAGTACCGGGACCCCGTCGACCACCCCGGCGACCCGGGAGACCCGTTCGACGCCCGCCGCTGCCAGCTCTTTGGACCGCACGCGGATCAACGGCGTCGCCTCGGCGGCGAGTTTCGGACCGACCCTTCGCCCGATCGGCGTGCCCTTCGTCAGGACGCGGGTTCCGAGGAATCGAACGAAGCGGAAGAAGACGTGGCCGCGCCGCGTCGCCAGGCGCACCGGGATCTGCCCCGCCTCCTTCCCGGCCAGCATGGTGCGCCGCGACTTCGAAAGCTCGAATGCGATCTCCGCGCCGGAGTTGCCCGCTCCAACGACGAGCACATCTCCGTCGAGAAGTTGGCCGGGGCGGCCGTACTCGCTGGAGTGAAGCTGCATGATCCCCGGGTCAAGCTCCGCCGCGAACGAAGGCACCTTCGGTATGCGGTTCGCGCCGGTGGCGACGATGACGTTGTCAGCCTCGTAGCGCTGGTCGCCCGAGCTCACCACGAACGACTCGCCATCACGTCGGAGCGCGCTGACCCCGACTCCCGTTCGCACATCCAGCTCGAAGCGCTCCGCATAAGCCTCGAGGTAGTCGGCCATCGCGTCTTTCGTCGGGTACGACCAGGCCGGTGCCGGGAAGGGTAATCCCGGCAGACCGTCAGACAATGCGGGCGTGAATAGATGGAGCGAATCCCAGCGCGTCCGCCAGGCGTCGCCGATGCGCTCGTTCGCGTCGAGGATCACGGCCGGTCTACCGAGCGCCGCGAGGTGGTAGCCAACGGCGAGTCCTGCTTGGCCACCGCCGACGATCACGGTGTCGAACCGCTGAGTGCCCGAGCTGTCCATGTCCATGTGACGACTCCCTCTGTCTCGATCGCCTCAGACGGTAGGTGGCGGGGGATCGAGCCCTCATCGCCGGAATCAACCAACCTGTGACGTCGGGCTCGTGGTGAGGATTGACCACATCGCCTCCCTCGCTGAGGCGGCCACCGGTTTGTTCACGCGAGGCCGTGCTCGAAGGCGAACGCGGTAGCCGCCGACCGCGATGAGACGCCGAGCTTGGTGAACATGTTCTGCAGGTGGCGGGCAACGGTGTGCTCGCTGATCACCAGGATCGAAGCGATCTCACGGTTCGAGTCGCCCGCCGCCACCAGGCGCAGCACTTCCGCCTCACGCGGTGTCAATCGATTGGGGAGCTCGGGCGTCTCGCCGAGAAGCTCCGCGGTGCTCGCCGCTTCCGGGGATGCTCCGAGTTGTTCGAAAGCCGAGCGGGCCGCGCGCAGCTCAAGGAGAGCGTCCTCTTCGGCGTCGGCGGCTCGAAGCGCGACTCCCAACAGGACCCGCGCACGGGCATGCTCGTAGGGGATCTTCAGGTCCCGCCAGTGCGTACACGCGCGGCGTAGGTGCTCGAGCGCGTCGGTCGCGTTAGCGGACGCCAGACCGAGGCGCCCCCGAGCCGTTTCGGCGACGGCCGAAAGCATCGGCGTTGCGAAGTCACGCGCGATCTGCTCGAGCTCCTGGTTCGCCGATCGCGCCGTTTCGATCGATCCGGCGGCGAGCTCGATCTCGACCTGGGCGGCCAGCAGACGTGCTCGTCGGTACGCGTTCGCGTCGTCCTCGCTGAGGGCGAGTCGGAGTCCCGTTCGAGCCGCCTCCCCGTTGCCCTGGGCGAGCCGGAGCATCGCAAGTCCCGGCTGGGGCTCCAAGCCGAACCTGTGCGCACGGTTGAATGCGTCGTCCGCGGAAGCGAGCTTCCCGGTGCGGCGTCGGATCTCTCCAACCTCATAACTGGCTCCCGCGGCAGCGATCGGATCGATCGTTTCGAGATCGAGAGCGGCTTGGGCAGCTTCGGACTCCGCCCGTGCCCAGTCGCCGGACAAGCCTCGGACTTCGGCTCGATTCACGCGACAAACGCCCGGGTACGGAGAAGACGGGGGCAGCGACGTGCTCCACTCGAGCGATGCCCGACTCCACTCGCCGGCGCGACGCACGTCGGCGATGTTCAAGCACGCTTCCAAAACGTTGCAGTAGATCACTCCCGTGTAGTAGGTGCTCAGCTCGCCGGTCAACACGGACGTCATGACCTCGTCGAGCAGGGACATCCCTTCCGGGACGTCGCCTGCCGCCACCAACGTGAGCCCCTCCGTATGCATAGCCATCGCGACGAGGTCGGCGTCGCCGAACCGCCGACCGAGCTGCACTGCTCGCCGCGCCAGGGTGAGGGAACCGTCGTGGTCGCCGGAAAAGCGCATCAAGTTGGCCTGGATAACCAGCACGAAGCCGGCCTCGATGCAATCCGGTTGTTCGTCCAGATGGCGTTGGGCGCGCATCATCCAGCCGGAGCCGGTTGCGGGCTCGCCTGCCAGCGCATGGTCGATGCACAGGCGCGCTGCGACGAACGCCGCCGCGCGATCCTCGCCCGCTGACGCGTAGCCCGAGTATGCCTTCTGGCGTGCAGCGATCGACTCGTCGTGCTTGGAGAGCCACCACGCAGCGTCGGCAAGGTTCTCAAGGTCCGAAGCGCTCAACTCCGACGGGTCGACGGCGACGAGCCGCTCGTAGGCGTCCTGCCAAGCCTCGCGCGCCACGGCTTCTCGACCCAAGTCGATCTCGTCGAATTGTTCGACCACAGTGCCCCTTTCCGGCTCGAGCCTACAGAGCGAGGTCACGTTTCGGATACGGTGCAGTTGTGACGTCCAGGCAGGACCCGCCTCGCGGTCAAGACATCGCGCCCCGAAGGCGCGGTCTGCTTCGGGCGCGCGACCTGCTGGCGGTGGCGGGAGGGTCGGTCACCTTCGACCGTGCCGTGGAGTACTACGACGAGACGCGCGGCCTGTCACCCGAGGTCCAAGCCGACACCGCGGATCTGCTCGCTGGTGAGCTCCAAGGGGCGACCCGGGTGCTGGAGGTAGGCGCCGGCACGGGGCTCGTGACGATGCCGCTCGCACGCACGGGCATCAAGGTGATGGGCATGGACCTGTCCGGGGCGATGCTCGATCGCCTGGGGGAAAAGGCGCTCGTCGAAGGGCTCCACATACCCCTGGTCGTGGCCGACGCGACGCAACTGCCCTTCGCCGACGACGCGTTCGACGGGCTCGTGATGCGTCACGTGCTGCACCTGATCCACGACTGGCGCGGTGCGCTGGCGGAGGTCGTCCGTGTCGTGCGCCCGAACGGAACGTTCCTCGTGAGCATCACCGACTACACCGGTCTGTATCACACGCTGCAGGAGCGGTTCCTGCGTGCTGCGGGCGATCTGCCGGTCGCAGCTGGACTCCGTCCGGACGACGCCGAGAGCCTGCGGTCTGCGATGGCATCCTACGGCGCCACCAGCCGCGCGCTGCCACCGGTTCGGGGTCTGCGCACGCTTACCATCGCCGCATTCCTGCGCAATATGGAACGCGGGCTGTACACCTGGACGTGGGCGGCCTCCCCGGCGACGCGGCATCGAGCTGTCACGCAGGTGCGCCACTGGGCGCGACGCAATATCGGCCGCCTGGATCGGCCCGTCGAGCCCGAGTTCGAGATCGAATGGCACGCGTTCCGCTTGCCGGGAGCCACTGCTGTTCGCGACGGTCAGTAGCTCGTTCATCCTTGTCGGCAGGTCAGTTGGCGACCCGGTTCCTGTCACGAGGATGGGCGGACGGCCTCGAGCATCTGGGCGACCGTCACCACCGGCAACACCCGGCTGTGCGTGCGAGCGGTCAGACCGCAACGCAGGAGTGCGTCATCGATCGCGTGGGCGTCGGTGGCCTGCACCAACAGGAAGATCTCGTGCGCGCCTCTGCTGGCCCATGACCCCTGGATGTCGAGTCCGTTGGCAACGCTCGTCGATGTGAACGCCTCGATGGCGTCGACCATCGCCTTGGCTTCGTCGTCTCCTCTGAAAGGGCAGTCTTGCGGACTGTGGGTGTTCACGACCATGTGCAACATGCCTCGTCCTCTCACGTCGGGGACCGACGGGTCGACGCTACCAGCCTCGCGGCGCCGGGGTTTGCGTGCGAAGCTTGGCGCGAGGGGGTGGTTGGATGTTCGTCACGATCGTGGAAGGCGCCGTCGAGCCGGCGCGCGAGGGGGATCTGCGCTCGGCGTGGTCGGAGGTGACCGCTGCGGCGCTGCCTGAGGGCTTCATCGAGTCGTCGTTGCTACGAACCGAAGACGGCACGTGGCGGATCGTCACCGTATGGGAGTCGGTCGAAGCCGTGATGGCGATGCGGGCAACTGGTGCCAAGCCCGCCGCGCTGACGATGTTCGAGCTGGCCGGTTCGCGGCCCACCGCCTCCATGTGGACCGTCGAGGGTCGCGCCACCGCGGCCGCCGCGAAGTGAGGAGGACGTTCGCCGTCACCGGAGGTGGATGATGTTGCCGGTGATGAGTTCCGCTTGATCGGAAGCCAGGAAGGCGATGACCCCGGCAACCTGCTCGGGCGAGGCGATGTGGAACATGTCGTCGCTGTCGCGGACCATCGCTTCCACGGCTGGGGTGATCCACCCGGTGTCGGTCACCGGTGGATGCACCATGTTGGCGGTGATCCCGTACTCGGCTAACTCCATCGCCGCGGACATCGTGAAGCTCTCCTGAGCGGCCTTGGCGGCGCCGTACGACACCTCGTCGGGAAAGCCGAGGGTTCCCCCCGAGGTGAGGCCTACGATCCGGCCCCAATCCGCACCCCGCTCGATGTGGCGCCGGGCGAATCCCGCGATCAGGAGTGCGGCCGCTCGAGCGTCGACCACGAGATTGCCGTCCAGCGTTGAGACGGACAGCGGCTCGAGCGTTCTGCCGATCGTGCTCGCGCCTTGCGAGCGGAACGTGTCCGCGGCCCATCCGCTGGCGTTGTTCACGAGGATGTCGACGGGCCCGAGTCGTTCTTCCGCCGCGTCCAGCAGCGACCCGACGCTGGCGGCCACGGCGAGGTCAGCCTCGATCGCGATCGCATGCCCGCCTTCCGCCTCGATGGAATCGACGACCGTTTGTGCGTCCGAGGTCCGCTGCGACACGTAGGCATCAGGCAGCGCCGGGCCGGGGACGCGCTCCAACCGAAGGTACGTCAGCACGACTGCGGCGCCCTGGGCAGCGAGCTCCCGAGCCGTGGCGGCCCCTATGCCATGGTTCGCCCCGGTGACCAGGGCTACATGATCCTGCAACGTCGCTCCCGTTCGAGCGTCCACCTTGGGCACGTTACCTTGGCCGGAACGACGCCGCTCGACGGTCTTGTGGTCCCGGCGTTGAAGTTCCGACCCCCGAAATGCCGATGAGTATCCGGCGAGCCGTGCACCGATCGGTCGCTACGAGGGGGAGACACCGTGAGACGAGGGGTCCTAGGTATCGTCGCAGTCTCCGTCGCCCTGGCGCCCGCTCTCCATCCTGCTTCGGCTGTCGCTGTGCCTCGCATCCTTGTCATGACGCGTGTGCCCGCGACGTTCACACCCTACGCAGGGATGCGACTGCGGGCGATCGGCTCGACCGCGGTGACCGGTGATGAGTACCTCGGCGTCGCCGATCTGGGCGTGTCGGCGAACCGGATCGAGGCGAACTTCACCGTTCCGCGGTTCATCACGAACGGGAACACCGGATCCACCAGCGGCGACTGTGTCGGCAATTTCGCGATCGGCACGCTCGCTCGCCCCGCCGCGAACGCGTGGCGACTCACGTGGGACCCGGTGGCCGACCTCTTGCGCGCACGGCTGTCCAACGGCACGATCGATTGCACCCTCGTGTTCCGAAACCTCACGCAGGAAGTCGCGA
Organism: Actinomycetes bacterium; assembly: GCA_031369745.1. GTDB lineage: Bacteria > Actinomycetota > UBA4738 > UBA4738 > HRBIN12 > AC-51. The sequence continues at coordinate 387 of JANMPG010000246.1, read as the reverse complement.
ACGCCCAAGGGTGGACCCTCGCGCGTGCGCGCTCGGGCCTCGCCGATGTCAATGCGCTGCAACTGGCCGTCGACACCAGGCAAGCGAACGCGAACGTGTTTCTGCGAGACGTCGTGGTCGACGATACCGACGCTGTCGGGTCGTTCGGTGAGCCGGGGCTCGCAAGGAGCTGGCTCGCGACCGGCCCGGCGCTGACCCACACGGCCGGGTTCGCAACATCCGGCGCGCTAGACCTCGGAGGATCGTTCGCAACGTGCACCGACACGTGCAGCGTCGAGATCCTGCTGGGGTATTACCGACCCCCGAACGAGCCCCCGACCGTGCTTCGCGTCGCGGACGATGTTTCCGGGTTCGAAGGCGACGTCCTTGCGGCAAGCGGGTCATTCA
>JANMPG010000242.1:0-7968 GCA_031369745.1 Actinomycetes bacterium | reverse complement strand
TCGTCGACGCGGATCGACAACCGGTCGATCTTGTGTCCGAGCACCTCGGCGACCTTGAGCATGGCTTCCGCCTGCCCCTGGCCCTCGCGGTGCAGCTGGTCGGCCACCTGCTGGAACCGCACGTCGATCGTGCCCAGCATGTCGGAGGCCATCCCGGCCTGCAGCTCTTTGATCGAGCGCAGCACCGAGCGAAGCAGTTCGGCGTCCAGCGTCTCGGTTTGGGCCGGCACGGTCTCTGCCAGCTCGCCGACCTTGGCCGACAGCGCCTGGTTGTCGGAACGCACGAGCCGGGCGATCTGCGCCATGCGCTCGTCGATGTGGTTGAGCATGCGCTCTTCGAAGGCCTGCTGGCCCTCGGCGACCATCTCGTCGAGCCCGTCGACCTGACCGGCGGCCGTGGCCATCCGCTCGAGGTTGCGGTCCATGCTGGCGGTGGTCGCGCTCGACAGCGCGAGCACCTGCTCGGCCGTCGCGCGCTCCATCGCGTCCATGCGCTCGTCCAGCACCTGAGCCAGCACGCTCATGCGCTGGTCGATCGAACGAGTGATCGACGTCTCGTCGAAGGACACCTGCCCGTCCTCGCCCATGACCAGCGCGGGGGCGCTCATGCGCTCTTCGACCAGCTTCTGCAGGGCCATCGAGTCCGAGCGCACCAGCTCGGCCAGGCCCCGCATCCGCACGTCGATCATGCGCTCGACCCCGGCTTGGATCTGCTCTTGGTCGCGGCCGTGGAGCCCCACCTTCTCCTTGATCAGCTCGAGCTGACCCATGACGTCCTCGCCCGTGATATTCACGGCCTCGATGACGTGCTGGGTGATGTTGTGATCTTGCAGCACGAACAGCTTGGCGTGCTCTTCGATCCGCTGGGCCAGCCGGCCGATCGCCTCGGCGCCGCCTTGCACGTAGCTCTGCATCGACTCCACCACGCGGGCGGTCTCACTCGCGATCAGGTCGCCGTGCTCCCGCACCTGGGTCTGCAGCTGCTCGGCGATCTCGCTGTCGCGCTGGTCGAAGTGCGCGAACGCCTCGGAGATGTGCGCCTCCACCTGCTCGAGCTGGCTGCGCACCGTCTCGATGCCGTGCAGGCTGGGGGAGTCCGCGATCGCGGCGATCGCCTGGGAGGCGACCTCCATGGCCTCGCGCGTGCGGCGCTCGGACTCGGCCAGGTCGTGCAGGTTGTCTTCCAACCGGGCCGTCTTCACGGCGATCGCCTGGAAGCGCTCGTCGCTGGTGACGATCAGGGACCGGATCGCTTGATCGCGGGCCAGGATCGACATGATGCGCTCCTGCTCGGGGCGCACGTCCTTGGCCGAAGCGCGCCACACCTCGGAGGCCACCTCGCGCAGCAGGCCGGTCGCCTGATCCTCCAGCTCCCGCATGCCTGCGTCGAGCCGGTCATCGACGACGCGGCGAACCGTCTCGTCGATGCGTGCTTCGGTACCCGTCAGTGGCTCGGTTTGAGCCGGTTCGCGACGGGGGAAGAGCCCACGTCGAAGGAGTCCGGACTCCTCCGGTGCGTGAGTCGTATCGCTGGTGTCCATATCGACGCCTCGCTTGTCCAGGGGGCCGCGCGTGGTCGTCGTCGGGAAGCATATGGCCCGTTCGTGGCCGACTCACGTATCTGACGTGGGGAAATGCTGCGAAGTCCCGGGGGGTTTTCGCATGCTTTTCGCGGGCTATACTGGGTCGCCCGAGCCCCTTACTCGGGGACCGGCCGCGAAGGCGCGTAGCTCAATTTGGCAGAGCACCGGTCTCCAAAACCGGGGGTTGGGGGTTCAAGTCCCTCCGCGCCTGCAAGGAGCAGCATGAACCGTGAGATGAAGCGAGCCCAAGAAAAGGCCGAGCGGCAGCAGAAGGCCGCCGGCACCGACAAGCGTGCCGTGGCGCCCACTGCCACGGCCAAACGTGCGGCAACGCAAGACAAACGCAAGCGCACGGGGGCTCGTCAGTTCCTCAAAGAGGTCCGTCTGGAGCTCAAGAAGGTCGACTGGCCCACCCGCACGGAACTCATCACCTACTCCACCGTCGTGCTCGTGACGATCACGGTGGTCACCGCGTTCGTCTTCGGGGTCGACTACGTGTTCACGAGGTGGCTCTTCCCGATATTCAGCTAGTCGGCGGCGCCCGTCTCGGCGGTTCCTTTTGCCGGGCGTCCCGCACCCCTCCTATACTGGAGTGAAGCGCTCGGAGGTTTCTTTCCTTTGCCCTCGGCCGGTTCCGGCCCGCTTTTCTCAGACCACGAACGACAAGGACCATCGTGAACGACGAGCTCACCAACGAAGAAGTGACCGAGGTCGCCCTCGAGGCCGCCGAGGTGCTGACCGACGACGCGGTCGAGCGGCTGGAAACGGCCGAGATGATCGTCGAGGCGGCAGACGAAGCCGTGGCCGAGGCAACCGCCGACGGTGACGCCGAAGCGGCCGAAGCGATCGAGGAAGAAGCCATCGAGGTCGTGACCGAACTCGTCGAAGAAGCGGTGGTCGAGTTGGCGGTCGTCGAAGAGCTGGTCGAAGAGGCGGTCGAGGCCGCCGCCGACGAGGAGCCCATCGCGCTGCCAGAGCCCGAACCCGAGCCCGTCGTGCCCGAGCCCGTCGTGCCCGCCGCAGACGATCCGTTCCGCGGCCCCGGCGACTGGTACGTCGTGCACACCTACGCCGGCTACGAGAACAAGGTGAAGGCCAACCTCGAATCGCGCATCCACACGATGCAGATGGAAGGCAAGATCTTCCGCGTCTACATCCCGATGGAAGACGTGATGGAGATCAAGAACGGCAAGAAGCAGATCGTGCAGAAGAAGATCTTCCCCGGCTACCTGTTGGTGAAGATGGAGTACGACAACGATTCCTGGTACGTCGTGCGCAACACGCCGGGCGTCACCGGGTTCGTGTCGGCCGGCACCGGCCAAAAGCCCACACCGCTGACCAAACGCGAGATCGAAAAGATCCTCGTGGTGAAGAAGGAAGAGCACAAGCCCGCCGTGCGGCTGGGCTTCGACGAGGGCGACGTGGTGCGCATCACCTCTGGCCCGTTCGCCGACTTCAACGGTACGATCAGCGAGATCAACGCCGACCAGGCCAAGCTCAAGGTGCTGGTCAACATCTTCGACCGCGAAACGCCGGTCGAACTGTCTTTCGACCAAGTGGCGAAGGTCTAGCTCACACTACCCACAGCTGATCGAAGAGCAGACCCCATTGCGGGTGGAGCTGGAAGTTCCCCACCCGTTCCGAGACGATGTCGATGCGTTGGGGCACGACCAACGGCACCCAAGGGGCCTCGGCCATGATGTCTCGGTCGATGGCGGCCCAGCGTTCGCCCGCGGCCGCCGGGTCGCTCGCGACGAGTTCACGAGCCGTGAGCATCCTTGTATCGATCGCCTTGTCGCAAAAGCCCGCCACGTTCATGTTGTAGGGGTCGTTCGGTGCGTATGCGTCGCAGGCGAGGAGGTCGACGATGAAGGACGCCGGCGCCAGGTAGTCGGGCTGCCACGCCCAGATCCCCGCCCCGATGCGGTTCGACGAGTCCGCGATGGTCCGAAAATGCGCGTCGACGTCTGAGCCGAAGTCCCGGAGCTTCGCTTGGTACCCGAGGTCGACCAGGAGTTTGGTCATGTAGCGCCCGACGGCGCCACCAGGATCCGCGAAACCGTGGAACGTCGAGACCACGATCGGCGTCCCGCCTGTGTCGGACGCGCGGATGAGCCGCTCGGCGGCGACGAGGTCCGGGGCGCTCCAGCTACCCGTCGAGTCGGGGTGGAGCGTGTAGGAACAGGATGGACGGTAGCCCGGGAGGTTCGGGGGCAGGATCTGGCAGTTCGTCTTGGCGAGGATCTTCCCACCGTAGATGTCCTGGATGACGTTGCGGTCGATGGCGTAGTTGAGCGCGCGACGCACCTGCGGATCGTCGAACGGCGGAATCTGCGTGTTCAGTACGAAGAAGAAGATGATCGGCGACGGCGTGACGTGCGTCTGTGCGATGAATCTCGTGGTGACCTCGTCGAGGCGATCCGTCGGGAGTGTCGGGACATCCTGCGGGAGTATCGCGTCCGCCAGTCCCTGCTCGACCTGTGTCACTGCGTCGTCGGCGCTCGCGCCGAGCGCCACCTCGATGCGCTCGGGGAACCCATCCGGCTGCGCGGCGCTCGACCATTCGTGGAACATCGGGTTCCGCTCGAGGGTGATGTGGTCGTTTCGGACGTAGCTGGTGATCTTGTAGGGACCCGTCGCGGGAACAGGGGTCGTGAGTCGCCTGGCCTCGGCCAGCGTGCGATCCGGTGTCGTTGGGGGCACAGCGAACGAGAACGGTAGCGCGAGCTTGTACAGGAACTCCGGGTCTGGCTCAGACAGGTGGAACGTGACGGTGCGTGCCGCGTCGTCGGTCACGATACCGCGTGCGAGGTCGCAGGCCGACGGGCGCTGCAGGCAGGCGGGTGCGCCGACGATCCCATCGTAGAACAAGGCACCGCCGGAGTCGGGCCGCAGCGATCGCTCGATCGCCGTTCGGAAGTCCGACGGTGTGACGTTGGTGCCATCGCTGTACCGGAGATCCGGCCGCAGCTGGAAGGTGTAGGTGCGTCCGCCGTCGGTTGGCGCCGGCAGCGAGGTTGCCAGATCGGGCACAAGGCTCGTTCCGTCCAGACCGCCGGATTTCCGGTAGCCAACCAAGCCGTCGTTCGTGACCGTCAGCAGAGCCCAGCTACCACCGCTGTAGGCGTACGCAGGGTCGACGGTGGCCGGCTGACCACAACAGATGCCAACCAGCCGCAACGTGCCGCCGCGATGGGCGCTCGCATTGGCAACGGCTGTGACCCATACCTCGTCGCCTGCGATCGCCAACGCGGACGGCGCCGCGCCGATCTGGATCGTGCGCGCCGCCGCGCCCTCGGGTGTGAGCTGCCACACGGAGCCGTCGGATCCGCTCGCCACCCAGCGGTCCTGCTGACTCGCGGAGACGGCGTTCGGGTCGACCCCCACGGACGTCGTCGTCGGCCCGGAGGCTCCACTTTGCGGGATGATCGAGACCGTCCCGTCCGATCGATTGGTCACCCAAACGCCATCGTCGGTCGTCGCGATAGCGCTGGGATCGGTGCCCACGCGGATCTTCGACACGGTCTTCTCGGAGGCCGCATCGATGACCGAGACCGTGCCGTCGCCTTGGTTGGCGACCCAGACGTTGGTCGCATCAGCGGCGATCGCGATAGGGAAGGCGCCCACCTGGATCGGCTCGCCGGCCGTGCCTGCATCCGGATCGATCCGCTGGACGGTTCCGTCGACGCTGTTTGCCACCCACACGCCGGAATCAGCAGCGGTGAGAGCCAGCGGGCCGTTGCCAACCGCGATCTCCTGCACGACCTTGCCCGTCGCCGGATCGATCCGCGCGACGGATCGATCCTCGGCGTTCGCCACCCAGACGGCGCCGTCGCCGACGGCGATGGATTCGGGATCGCCCCCGACGTCGATGGTGTCAACGACTTGACGTGAGGACAGATCGATGCGGAGCACGTTGTCGCTCTCGGCGTTGGCGACCCACATCGCGTCCTCGCTCGAGGCGATCGCGCTCGGCCGGCTCCCGACGGGTATCGTCGCGAGCAGTTCGCCGCTGCGCCGATCGAACACGCCGACCGCGTCTGGTGGGATCGTCGTCGGGCCACCGCTTCCGAGTCGCGGCACGACGACCACCGCGGCGATGAGCGCGAGGGCGACGACTCCCGCGACCATCGCGGTGCGGCGGCGGCGCCGTGTCGGTGGCGTGAGGACGAGGTGATCCCGCCGGGCTCCGGCTTCCGCCCTCTCGAGCGGAGCCTGTCGCGGTTCGCCGTCGACGGTCGTGGCCGCGAAGACACGCCACTCGCCCTCGACCCCCTTGAGCGTTCGCATGCCGCGGTCATCGAACCCGAAGCCTGCCCCACGCGAGAGTTCGGCGGCGGTGCTCGAGACCAGGACGTCGCCCCCACCGCCGAGCGCCATGATGCGGGCCCCGACGACCACCGTGATCCCGCCGAGCTTCTTGCCGATCCGCTCGCACTCGCCGAAGTGGATCCCCGCGCGGATCTCCACGCCGAGTTCGCGGACGGCCTCGGAGATCGCGCACGCGGACGTGATCGCCGAGGCGGGTTCCCTGAAGCTCGCGAAGAAGCCGTCGCCGGCGGTGTCGAGCTCGGTCCCTGCAAAGCGCTTGAGCTCGCGCCGCACGATCCGATGGTGGGCATCGACCAGCGCCTTCCAGCGTCGGTCGCCCAGCTCCTCTGCGATCGCGGTGCTGTCCACCATGTCGGTGAACAGCACCGCGGCGAGGGCCCGTCCGCCACCCCGTTGCATGGATGTGAGTCTGACGTCGGTGCCCGGAGCCGTAAAGGCGGCCGGCCCGGTACCATCAACCCACATCCCCATCCGGGGACCGAAGCACCCTTGACCGCGGGAGGCCGTTTCGACACGGCTGCTTGGACCGCAGAAGGAGCAGTGACATGGCACCGAAGAAGAAGAAAGTCATGGCCGTGGTGACCCTGCAGATCAAGGCAGGCGCAGCCACCCCGGCGCCGCCGGTGGGTACCGCTCTCGGCCAGCACGGCGTGAACATCATGGACTTCGTCAATCAGTACAACGCCGCCACGCAGCAGTACGCGGGGCAGGTGATCCCCGCGGTCCTGACGATCTTGGAGGACCGCACCTTCACGTTCATCTTGAAGCAGCCGCCGATGGCCGAGCTGATCAAGCAGGAAGCCGGCATCGAGAAGGGATCGGGCGAGCCCAACCGCGACAAGGTCGCGACCCTGTCGACCGATCAGCTGCGGCGTATCGCCGAGCGCAAGATGCCAGACCTGAACGCCAACGACGTCGACATGGCGATGCGCATCGTCGCCGGCACCGCACGCAGCATGGGCGTGGAGGTGGAGGCATGAGCGAGAAGCGAGGCAAGCGCTTCACGCAGGCCGCGGCGGGGTTCGACCGAGAGGCCGAACACACGCCGTCTGAGGCGATCAAGATCATCAAGGGCTTTCCCGGTGCCAAGTTCGACGAGACGATCGAGATCTCGTTCCGCCTCGGCATCGACACCCGCAAGCAAGACCAGGCGCTTCGCGGCACGGTCACGTTGCCGCACGGCACGGGCAAGTCGGTGCGCGTGGCCGTGTTCGCCCAGGGCGAGAAGGCGCGCGAGGCTCGCGACGCCGGCGCTGATGTGGTCGGCGCGGCCGAGCTGGTCGAGGTCGTCATGAAGGGCGAGATCGACTTCGACGCGGCGATCGCAACGCCAGACATGATGGTCGAGGTCGGCAAGGCCGGTCGCGTGCTCGGGCCGCGCGGCCTGATGCCGAACCCCAAGACCGGCACCGTGACCAACGACATCGCCAAGGCTGTGGCCGACGTCAAGGGCGGTCGCATCGAATACCGCGCCGACCGCACCGGCATCGTGCACACGATCATCGGCAAGAAGTCCTTCGAGGAGCGGGCGCTGCTGGAGAACTACATGGCCGTGGTCGACGAGGTGCTGAAGGCCAAACCCGCGAGCGCGAAGGGCCGCTACATCCACTCGCTGGTGCTCTCGTCCACGATGGGGCCTGGCGTTCGTATCGATCCGACGAAGCCGCGAGAGCTGGAGGGCGTCACCGCCTAGCGAGGGCGCGCGCCCCGCTCCCTGGGCCTTACGCGGGCCGCCGCCCGCGCAGGACCTCGTCAACGAGCTGACATCGGATCCGGTGTCAGCTCGTTGACGTTCTGACACCGGGCAGGTCGTTGATGCCTTGACCCCATATCTGGCGTCAACCCACTGACGACTCTCTGCGTGGGCACAGGAGCCCGCCTCCGGGCACGTATCCGGGTAACGCGAAGGGCGGGGGCCGAAGGCCCCCCCCCTTCGCCAAGGCGTGGCGGGACAGTCAGGCGAAAACGCGTCAACGCCGTTTCGAACACCTCGACCGACAGCGGGTCATCGCCGCAGTAGAACGTCGCTGCTGCCACCACCAAGCAGCCCGGG
>JANMPG010000212.1:0-1992 GCA_031369745.1 Actinomycetes bacterium | reverse complement strand
TTGTTGCTCGCGGGCGCTCGGCGCGTGGGCGAGGGAGAGCGGTTCCTGCGCGCCGGCACGCCGTGGATCTGGGGGCCGCTGATGATGCTCGGACAAGACGTCCACCACAAGACGATGGGCATCGTGGGGTTCGGGCGGATCGGTCAGGCGGTGGCGCGTCGCGCGAAGGGATTCGGCATGACGGTGCTGTACAGCGACGCGATCCAGCTGCCGGATGCGGTCGAGGCCGAGACGGGTGCGACACGGGTCGATCTGGACGATCTGCTCGAGCGGGCCGATTTCATCTCGATCCACACGAACCTGACGCCGGAGACTCGTCACCTGTTCAGCCACGAGCAGTTCAAGCGGATGAAACCGAGCGCGGTCCTGGTCAATACGTCACGCGGGCCGGTGGTTGACGAAGCGGCGCTGGCCGATGCGTTGGAATCGGGTGAGATCTTCGCAGCCGGCCTCGACGTGTTCGAAAAGGAGCCAGAGGTGACGGCCAAGCTCCTATCGCTCGAGAACGCGGTGGTGATCCCGCACCTCGGGAGTGCCACCGTCGATACGCGCGATGCGATGGGCAACCTCGCCGTGGACAACCTGTTCGCGGCCTTCGACGGCAGGAAGCCGCCGACGCTGCTGAACCCCGAGGCGTTCACGGGGTAGGCGGCCGTGACTCCACGAGCGGCCGCCCCCTCGAGCCGCCGGGAGCGGCCCCCATCCGCCGAGCTTCGGCGCGACGTCCGGCTGCTGACCACGCTGCTCGGCGACTCCGTTCGCGACCACGGCGGGCCGGAACTCTTCGAGACCGTCGAAGCCTTCCGCCGAGCGGTGATCGACCGACGGCAGCGACCGACGCCGACGCGCATCGCGGCGGTCGACCGGCTTGTGGCCGGGATCGATCGCACCGACGGCCTTCGAGTCGCCCGGGCGTTCACTGCGTTCTTTCAGCTCGTGAACGTTGCCGAGGACCGCCAACGTGTGCGCGAACTGCGAGCCGGGGGCCGTGGCGCCGTGCTGCCGCCGCTGGAGCGCGCGGTCGAAGTGACGGAGGTCCTCACCGCCCATCCGACCGAGGCGAAACGCCGGTCGGTCGTGGAGCACCTGTGGCGGATCGGGGAGCTGCTCGACCAGCTGGACGACCCTCGCTGCGCGGGGAGGGTGCGCGCGGAACTGCAGCGGCGGCTCCGCGTGGAGGTCGCGAGCCTCTGGCTGACCGATCCGGTGCGGCGCGACGCACCCACACCCTTGGACGAGGTTCGAGCCACGATGGCTCTGTTCGACCGAACGATCTTCACAACGCTTCCTCGGGTCGTGCGCTCCACCGGAGGGGCGGCTCGGCTGCGGTGGGCCACCTGGGTCGGTGGCGACCGGGACGGCAACCCGCTCGTCACCGCGGCCGTCACCGCCGAGGCGGCCGAGATCGCGCGCGAGCACGTCCTGCGCGGCTACGAGGCGGCCTCGCGACGCATCGCTCGTTCGCTGTCGGCCAGCGACCAAGACGTGCGACCGTCGCGCGCGCTTGTCGGGTCACTCGCCGGTGACGCACTGGTGTTCCCCGATCGCTCCGGCGAACTCGCGCGCACATTGCCCGACGCTCCCCACCGACGCAAACTCGTCCTCGTCGCTGAGCGATTGGCAGCGACGCGAAGCAGACAGGCCGCGGGCTACGCGTCGCCAGATGCGTTTCGTCGCGACATCGAAACGATCAGGACCTCGCTTCGGGCAGGCGGCGCGGCGATGCTGGCCGACGGTGAGCTGGCGAACCTGGCGGCACAGGCGGACGCGTTCGGATTCCACCTCGCGTCGATCGAGATCCGACAGCACTCCGAGGTCCTCCAGCGGGCGCTGCGGACGCCAGACCCAGCGGTCGACGCGATGTTTCGAACGATCGTCGAGGTGCAGGCGGATCTCGGCGAGGTCGCATGCAACCACCTGATCATCAGCTTCACGAGAAGTGCCGACGATGTCGCGGCCGCTTACGAGCTGGCTCGGCGTGTGGATCCAACG
>JANMPG010000198.1:0-2129 GCA_031369745.1 Actinomycetes bacterium | reverse complement strand
CGGCCCGGGCACGTCGAGATCGATCGATGCCGGGGAGTTCCGCGCCACGGTGAACACGTGGGCGCCGTGCCTGATGCCCGCGCGGTACCCGACCGGCGTGCTGCCGACAACGATCCCGTCGGATTGGAACGACATCGCCTCCGGCCCGCACGGCGCGACGGTGACCGGGCGAGGGTGGGGTCACGGCGTCGGCATGGTGCAGTGGGGCGCCTACGGCAAGGCGCGCCTCGGCTGGTCGGCCGAGCGCATCCTGGGCTTCTACTACGGAGGGCTCACTCCGACTCCCTACCCCGAACCGGGTTTGATCCATGTGATCGTTGCCTCCGGTCTGGAATCGCTCACGGTCAGGCCGTCGAGTGCCGGAGCGACGATCGACGGTCAGCCGCTCGGGCGTGAGACGTTGCGCGTGAGCGGCGAGGCCGGCGTCGTCACGCTGCGGCGATAGGCACGTCACATCTACCGGTGACGGGAGCGCAGGTCCGAGCCGGTGCATCGGATCAACGGGGACGGGGGACCACAGGTCACCGCCGCCTGGGTCGGTCTCGAGGGAGACGAGATCGTCATTGCGACGATGCCCGATCAGCGAAAGCTGAAGAACCTCCGCCGGGACCCACGGGTCGTGCTATCGGTGGCGTCCACCACGCGGAACGAATGGGGCCTGCTGGAGTACCTGGTCGTGTACGGCACGGCTCGCGTTACGGAGGGCGGTGCCGCTGAGCTGTTGCAGCGACTCGCGCACACGTACATCGGCTCCGACGTGGTGTTCCCCAACATGCCCGATCCACCGCCGGGGTTCGTCACGAGGATCACGCCCGAACGCCTCGGTGGCGTCGGGCCGTGGAATGCGCGCGCCTAGCTCGGCGTGCCGGCCATCGACTAATCAGAATCTTTCGGAGGTTCGGACGGGGTCGGCGTTCGGTTCCGATGTCGACGGCCCGTCTGGATCCGTGGTCGCGGATAGCACTGTTGATGGGGGTGACTCACCGTCCGACGTCACGGCGACGACGCGATAGTAGAAGGTGGTCGCAGAGGCCAAGCCGGTATCCGTGTAGGAGGTCAGGCCTTCGCCGGTCGTCCCGATCACAGTCCAGCTCGTTCCGTCCGGCGATCGCTCGATCCGGTACCCGAGTTCACCGTCCACGTCGCTCCACGCCAGCTCGATGGACGTTGGCGAGCCCGTCACCGAGGTGAGCAAGGGCGCGGTCGATGTGTCGACCGTCGTCGTGGCGGAGACGACGTCGGAGCTGGTGACGTCCTGGCCATCCACGAAGGCGACGACGCGGTAGTAGTACGTCGTCCCTGAGGACAGCGCCACGTCGGTGTATTGGGTCTGCCCACCGTCCGTGGTGGCGACGGCGTTCCAATCCACCGTGTCGATCGATCGCTCGATGTCATAACTGGCCGCACCGCTGACAGGCGCCCACTCCAGCCGGATCGCTGTTGTCGACGCCGGGAGAGCGGTTACGGCCGAGGGCGCCCCCGCGTCGCTTCCCGCACCGGCTGCCAGTGACGAGGCCGGAGATGCCGGAGGGCTCGCCACGCCCTGCGACGCCGTCGGGTGCGATGCGGGGTGCTCGGAGCCGGGGTCCGTACCGGGCGGGACAACGGTGGCGTCGGTCGGCGCGCCCTGGAACGACGAACCGCCGCTCGATGCCTGCGTTCGGGCCGATGGTGCGGCGGTGAGCACCGAAGTCGTGATGATCAAAGCGACCAATCCTGTGAACACGGCCACCAAACGCGGCCAGATCGGGCGGGTCTCGGGCGCGTAGGGCAAACTCACCACGAAACCCATGCGTTCCAGTTCACGACGCGTTCGCGCCATTTGGAATCGGCGGATCACGCCGAGGAACGCCAGCACGCCGATGATTAGCACGCTCGGTGCGAGTATGGCGAGGAGCACCCAGACGATGGCTCTCACGCAAAAGAACCTACACGGCCGAGCGGTCATGGTTCACCCGCGTCGAGACGCGACGCGCCGTCGGCCCTCAGATACGTTTCCCAGCACTCCGTGTGCACAGATGAGACACGGTCGTCAATCTGTACGGTGTGCTCGAGGCCACAGAGGAGGGACCGGTATGACCGCGAAGACCGCGTTCAGCGACGAGGGGTGGAAGACCGTGCTGGCAGGA
>JANMPG010000196.1:0-2410 GCA_031369745.1 Actinomycetes bacterium | reverse complement strand
CGCTCGCCCGCTGCACGAACTCCTGCGGCGTGACACCGACAGCGGGTCGGAGCCGTTGCAGCGCAGCGATCAGCGCGGGGTCGCCGGCGGCGAATCCGCTGCGATACCCGGTCATCGACGAACGCTTGCTCAGCGTGTTGAGCACGAGCACGTTGGCCAGATCGCCGAGCTGCAGCGCGCTGGGGGGCGGCTCGTCGCCGAACCACAGCTCGCTGTAGGCCTCGTCGGAGGCCAGCAACACGTCGTGGGCTCGACAACGCTCCACGGCCTCAGCGAAGAAGGCGAGCGGCGCCACCGCGCCCGTCGGGTTGTTCGGGTAGTTCAGCCACAACACGGCCGCACGCTCCCACTGGTCCGCGCTCAACGCGTCGAGGTCGGGCACGAAGCCCCCTTCTTCTGTCAGGCGAAGCCGTGCGACCTGCCCGCCGGCGTAGCGTGCACCGCGCTCCGGGATCGGGTAACCCGGCGCGGTGGTGATCACGAGATCCTTGCCTCCGGCCGGATCGAGTACCACCTGCGCGAGCGAGAACACCAGCTCCTTGGAACCGAGGGTGGGCAGGATCTGCGTGTCGACGTCGATCTCGACCCCGTAACGGCGAACGACCCACGCTCCGATCGCCCGGCGCAACGCCGGCAGGCCCGCAGCCCGCGGATACGTGGAGATCGGGCCGATCGCCTCTCGCAGCGCGTCACGAACGAGCGCCGGGGTCTCCTCGCGGGGATCGCCCACACCGAAGTCGATGACGCGCCGGCCGCCATCGACGGCCTCCTTCTTGCGGCGATCGAGCTCCTCGAAGGGATAGGGCTCGACCGCACGCATGCCCGGTGACAGATGAACCATCTATGCCTCCATGCCTGCAAGGAAGGCGGACACGACCGCGTGGGAGCGTTCGAGCGCGGCCACCGCGACCTGCTCGTCGTCGGTGTGAGCGTACCGCGGGTCGCCCGGGCCGAGGTTCACCGCATCGACGCCGACCATGCCGAACTCCGCCACGGGGGTCCATGCCTGCTTGGGTCGCACCTCCAGGGCCCCGGCCGCGCGCAGCCGCGTCACGAGCGGGTTTCCCAGGCACACCGGTCCGGGAGGACCGTTGCCGATGACCACGAGCTCTGCTCGCGTGTCGTCGAGCAACTCCCGCAGCATCGCTTCGGCCTGCGCCGGCGTGCGGTTGGGGGCATACCGGACGTTCACGTTGGCGCGGACCCGATCGGGAACGACGTTGCCGGCGATGCCGCCTTCGATCGTCGTGACCGACACCACCTCGCGGAACACGAGCCCGTCGATCTCGACGTCGCGGCTCGGGAACGCGGCGAGTGGCGCGAGCGCCTCGATCGCGGCGTGGATCGCGTTGTCACCGAGCCAGGGCCGTGCGCTGTGCGCGGCCCGCCCGCGAAGCGTCACCTCGGCGCTCAGGTTGCCGTTGCACCCGACCTCCAGCTGGTTGTCGGTGGGTTCCATCACGATCGCGAGCGACGTTTGACGAAGCGCCGGCGTTCGCTCGAAGGCCGGCAGGAGAGCCGATTCGGTGATCGGTACCTCCTCGCGCCCGAAGAACAGATAGCCCAGATCGACGTCGCCGGCCTGCGCACCGGCGGCGGCCAGTTCCAACATCACGGCGAGAGCGCCCTTCATGTCCGCCGCGCCGCGCCCGGTCACGACGCCGTCGGCTCGCCGCCCCGGGCGTACGGCCCCGGCTTGCGGCACCGTATCGACGTGACCGGCCAGCACCACGAGCGGCACACCCTCGCGCCTCGCGACCGGCAGCGCCGCGAGAACCGCGTCGTGGTCATCGACGATCTGCAGACCAGGGGCTGCCGCGACGCGTTCGCGGATCACCTCGAGGATCGCGACTTCGTCCCGACTCTCCGAGGCGATATCGATCAAGGCGAGCGTATCCGCCGCCAGACGCTCCCCCAGATCCCTCACGCGCCGAGCTCGTCCAGGTCGACGACCGCGTCGAAGACATGCTCGACGGGCCCGCCAAGCAAGATCTCGCCGTCGCTGCGGCGCTCGACATGCAGCGGCCCTCCGCGGAAGCGCACTGTGACGCTGGTGGAGACCGTGCCCGCTTCGTTGGCCGCGACGGCGACCGCACACGCGCCAGTGCCGCAGGCGAGCGTCTCGCCGACGCCGCGCTCCCACACGCGCACGTCGATCGCGCCGTCGTCGGCGACCCGCGCGAACTCGACGTTGGTGCGCTCGGGGAACAACTCGTGGTGCTCCAGGGCAGGACCCATGTGCTCCAGGTGGTAGCGCTCGGGGTCCTCGTCGGTGAAGAGCACGAGGTGCGGATTGCCCATGCTGAGCGCCGTCGCGTGCATCGTGCGCCCGTCGCCCGCGTCGAATGGCTGCTGCTGGAAGGTCTCCCAGGCTGGTCCCCGCATCGGGATCGCAGCTTTCGTGAAGTTC
>JANMPG010000175.1:0-15468 GCA_031369745.1 Actinomycetes bacterium | reverse complement strand
CATCGGCGTGGGTGCCGCGGCGGCTGCCGGCGCGGGCACCGGAACGTCGAGGTCCTTCACGACGGACATCAGCCGGGACTGCATGTCGTGCATCTGGGTCATGAGTGTTTCCCGACGCTGTTCCAAGCCGCCGAGCACGCGATCGGACTCGGCGCGGGCTTTCTCCAATTCGGCCGCGCTCTTGGCTCGCGCCTCTTCGGCGTTTGCCTGCGCGTCGACACGGATCTTGTCGGCTTCGATACGCGCATCGGCGAGCAGCTTCTCGGCTTGTGCCCGCGCCTCGGTGATCAGCCGCTGCGACTCGGTGTCGGCCGTTTGCAAGACGGTCGCGAAGCGCTTGCTCAGCTGCTCGTACGCATCAGCCGGCATCGGGGCGGCCGGCTGCACGGCGGCGGCGGTGGCCGCGTCCTTTTTGACCACGGGTGCAACCGCCATGCCGCCCGTGGCTTTCGCCGAGGCACCCAGTCGTTCGTCGCGCAGTTCCGTTTCCAACGTCTCGACTTGGATCGCGACCTGGTTCAGGTAGTCCTGCACCTGATCTGGATCGAAACCGCGCCGCACCGTTGCGAACTGGCGGCGGCGGATCTGTTCGGCGCTCGGGAGCAATGGAAGGTCAAGGTCAGACATCGGAACCTCCGGGGATCGTGAGACGTTCATCTTCGACCGGACGCCGCGGTGAAGCAACGACCCAGCGTACGGGGCTAGGCATCCGACGCCGCCTGCGCTTCGCGACGACGCACTTCTTCGAACGACGCCAGCGCAACCTCTATCTGCGTGGCATCGGGCTCCTGCGTCGTGATCTTCTGCAACCAGATCCCCGGACGCATCATCGCGCGCATCAACAACGACTCGGGGTACTTCGCGCCGAGCCGCAGTGCCTCATAGGCCATCCCCGCGATGATCGGGATCGCGATGACCCGAGAGCCCAGTCGCCACAACAGCCCCGGCGTGCCGAACAACGAAAAGACGAACACCGTGATCACCATGACGATGATCAGGAAGTTCGTGCCGCAGCGCACGTGCTCCTTGGGGTAGGTGTCGATGCGCGCGGGGATCATCTTGTCGTCGTGCTCGAACGCGGCGATCGTCTTGTGCTCGGCGCCGTGATACTCGAACACCCGGTGGATGTCCTTCGTACGGCCGATCGCCCACAGATAGCCGACGAACAGCATCACCCGAAACACGCCTTCAGCGATGTTCACCACGACGCCGTGCAGATCGAGCTTGTTCTCCAGCCAGACGAACAGCGTGGTGGGTCCGAGCACGAAGATCGCCATGAACGCGACGAGCGCGATCGTGAGCGAGGCGCCGATCTGCTTGGACGACAGCTGCTCGTCTTCTTCGGTCGCGTGATTGGATGCGATCATCAACGCACGCACACCGATCCGCAGCGATTGCCCGAGCACGATCATGCCGCGGAAGAAGGGCTTGCGCCAGATCGGCTGCCGCGCCGCGATCGAGTCGATGTCGTGCGATTCGACGTGGACGCGACCGCTCGGCTCTCGCACCGCCACGGCCCAATGGTCCTGACCGCGCATCATGACGCCCTCGACGACGGCCTGGCCGCCGTACAGGTGCGTCGCCGCTTCGGGCGACGCGGGGGTGTCGCCCACCGGGGCTAACCCTTCGCGGCTTCTTGGGCCGCCTGCGTCTTGGCGTAGCGGCGCTGGAACCGCTCGACCCGACCGCCCGTGTCGACGAGCTTCTGCTTACCCGTGTAGAAGGGGTGGCAGTTGGAACACAACTCCGCGCGGATCTCGCTCACCGTCGAGCGGGTCGTGAAGGTGTTGCCACAGGAGCAGTGCACGTTCGCGATCTGGTAGTCGGGGTGGATGCCTGGCTTCATCGTCGTTCTCCTTCAACGCCTCGGTAAGAAGGGTACTCGCACCCGTTGCAACCGGGCCCTATTCCCGCCGCTCAGCCGCCCGTGGGCGCCTTGGCGATGTCCTTGAGGAACTGTTCGTTGGACTTGGTGGCACGCAGCTTGTCGACGAGCAGCTCCAGGGCCGCGCCCGAATCGAGCGCGTGGAGCACGCGCCGCAACCGGATCACCAGCGCGAGCTCTTCGGGCGGCATCAACAGCTCTTCCTTGCGGGTACCCGACGCATCGACGTTGATCGCCGGGAACAACCGCTTCTCGGCGAGCTGACGGTCCAGCCGCAACTCCATGTTCCCCGTTGCCTTGAACTCCTCGAAGATGCCGTCGTCCATCCGGGAGCCGGTCTCGACCAGCGCCGAGGCGATGATCGTGACCGAACCGCCCTCTTCGATGTTGCGCGCCGCGCCGAAGAACCGACGCGGCGGGTAGAGGGCCGCGGAGTCGATACCGCCGGTCAAGATCTTGCCGCTGGCCGGCATCGCGAGGTTGTACGCACGGGTCAATCGTGTGAGCGAGTCCAGGATGATGGCGACGTCCTGGCCCACCTCGGCCAGGCGCTTCGCGCGCTCGAGCACGAGCTCCGTGATCTGGATGTGCTGGTCGGTTGGCTTGTCGAACGTCGAGTACACGACCTCGGCCGCCTGAACGGTGCGCTGCCAGTCCGTGACCTCCTCGGGGCGCTCGTCGACCAGCAAGACGATCACGTGCGTCTCGGGGTTCGATTGGATGATCCCGTTGGCGATCTGTTTGAGGATCGTCGTCTTGCCGGACTTGGGCGGCGCCACGATCATCCCACGCTGGCCCTTGCCGATCGGCGCCACCATGTCGACGATGCGCTCTGCGATCGCGAGCGGACCGTTCTCGAGGCGGAAGCGCTCGTTGGGGAACAGCGGCGTCAGCTTGTCGAACTGGGGGCGGCGAGCGGCGTCCTCGGCGCTGAGGTCGTTCACCTGTTCAACCAGCAGGAGCGCCGGGTACTTCTCGTTGTTCTTCGGCTCGCGGATCTTGCCGGTGATCGTGTCGCCCTTGCGTAGCGAGTGCTTGCGCACGTGCGACAGCGAGACGTACACGTCCTCGGGACCGGGCAGGTAGCCGGAAGTGCGCAGGAATCCGTACCCCTCGGGCAGGATGTCGAGTATGCCTGTGCGGCTCGGCGCCGTCTTGACCTCCTCGGCACGGTCGGCTTCATCGCGAACACGACGCTCTTCCCGCTGACGGCGGCGATCTTCTCGCGAAGGCCGGCGTCGGCTGCGGTCGAACTCTCCCCGGTCCTGCCCGTCGCTGTCCTGACTGGGTCGATCCTGACCGGGTCGATCCTGGCTGGGCCGATCCTGACCGCTGCGGCTCTGGCCGGTGCGGTTCTGACTACTACGGGTCTGATTGCCGCGGTTGTCGTTGCCGCGGTTGTCGTTCGTGTTCGTTCGTTCGGCCGGGCTCCGCTCGTTGCCGCGATCGGGCGGGCCATCGTCTCGACCCTCGCTCGCGCCGGAGGCGCGCTCCGTCGAGCGCTCCGACGTGTCGGGGCTGTCGTCGTTGGACTCGGCGGGCTCGGTCGAAGAGGCTTCCTCGCGCTTTGCGCGCGCCGGCTTCGACGCAGATCCGCTTCCGCCGTTGGGGGAAGCGGCCACGATCGCATCGATCAGACCTGCCTTCCGCAGCTTCTGCGCCCCCTCCACGCCCAGGGTCTGGGCGATCTGCTGCAGCTCCGGGAGGAGCTTGGAGCCGAGGGTGTCGCGATCGATCGTGGTGTCCATCAGGCGGGTGCCTCTCCATCTAGCTCGGCTTGGAGCCCCTGCCAATCGGCGAGGAATCGATCCAATCCGAGATCGGTCATCGGGTGTTTCACAAGCTTCGTGAAGACATCGAATGGCATCGTCGCGATGTCGGCACCAGCGAGGGCGGACTCGACGACATGCATCGGGTGTCGGAGCGAGGCTGCGAGCACCTTGGTGTCGTAGCCCTGTACAGCATAGAGGTCGCAGATGCTCCGCAACACTGTCATCCCGTCGGCCCCGGCGTCATCGAGCCGGCCCAGGAACGGCGAGACGCAATACGCGCCCGCCTCGGCTGCCAGTATCGCCTGCGCTGCAGAGAACACGAGGGTCACGTTCGTACGGATGTGGTCTTTGCGCAAGCGCGAGGCGGCCGCGAGACCATCGGGCGTCATCGGCACCTTCACCACGGCGTTGGGCCCCATCTCGGCCAAACGAAGCCCTTGTTCGACCATGCCGTCAGCGTCCAACGCCGTGACCTCCAGCGACACATCGCCGTGCACCTCGGTCAAGATCTCCTTCCACACGGAGTCGGGGTCCGACCGCTCTCGCGCCAGGAGGCTGGGGTTGGTGGTGACGCCACCGAGCACGCCCCACGCGTGGATCGTGCGGATCTCCTCGATGCTTGCGGTGTCGAGGAACAGCTTCATGCGCTTCGTCCTTCCGATGCCTCGGCGGGTGGCTGCTCGGTCGCGGCCCCGGGACCCTGTGCGGCGGCCAGCGTGGTCGCCTTGTCCATGACCAGGTCGATCACCGTCGCGATCGTCTGGTCGAAACTGTGGTTCGGGATCACCGGTACGCCATGCGCGAGCGCTTGACCCTTCACGTAGCCCTGGAGCCTGCGGATGCCCTCGAAACCTTCCGCATAACGGGTCGCCGGTCGCGAAGCGATGGCATCTTCCCGGGCTGCGAAGTGCGAGCGATGACGCTCCTCGTCCTCGACCCCGATGATGAAGGGTACCGCGAGAACCCGGTGTCCATGCGCCTCCACGTCGAAGAACCCCGGCACGACGTGGGCGCCTTCGATCACGATGCTCGTGCCTTCCATGGCGGCACGCTCGATCAGGGCGTTGATCCCGACCGATACCGCCGCGGTCTGCTCCCGGAACCCCACGACCAGCGAATCGACGCTGCGGCTCGGCGGCTCGCGGATCGCGCGGTCGGCCTGGAACGAGGACACGTGCAAGGTGGGCATCAGCTCGGGCGAGAGCATCGCGCGCATGACCTCGCGGATCGCATCGGTGGCGACCACCCGAACGATGCCGAGCCGGGCCGCGAGCTGCGTCGCGATCGTCGACTTGCCGACGCCTGTGGCTCCCCCGATCAAGATGACGATCGGCACATCGAGATGTTCCACGAGTTGCCAACGCACGTAGTTCGACGCATATCGCTCCCCGGCCACCTCACGGATCTCCTGCAGGGTGACCTCAGTCAGCTCATCGGTCGTGATCGCGGCCTTGCGGCCCTCGAGGAGGCGCAGCTCGACCTCCTCGGCTACCTGATAGGCGCGATACGGCGACAGACCCGTCACCATGATCTGCGATGCGAGCAGGCCTTTGGAGAAGGGCAAACCGGTCTCGCGATCCGAGATGAGGATCTGACTCGTTCTGGGGCGTTCGCTCAACGCTCGCCCCCTCGAGCCGCGCGCGCACCGGACCGTGCGATCGCGAGGTCCTGCGTGTCGATCAGCATCTGCTGGATATCGGACCCATCGACCGCCACCGCTCGGTTATCGACGAACACGACGTCGGTGCCGCGGCGCACAGCGTCGGCGCACGCGACGTCGACGGCGGCCGCTTTCAATTCGGTCAACAGCACGTCATGTTCCTCCGCGTTCGCCAGGTCCGCCGCCAATCCGGCCCGGTCGGCCAGGCGCGCCGACCACCCGACCACCGTGACGCCGTGTGCCGCCTGCAGATGCGAGACCTGACGCTGAGCTGCGCCGATCGGCGCGGTGGTTGCGAAGAAGGCGCGTCGCCCGTCGACATCGGCAAGCGGAGTCGGTCGGAAATCGGTCACCACCACCCGCGTATCGCCGAGCGTTGCCCGCAGGTGTGCGATGAGGTGTGCACCGTTCTCGGGATCGAGACCGGGGCGCTCAGCCATGGTAACGACCGCGAGGTCTGCTCGCAAGAGTCGGTAGGGCCCCAGGTACCCGCTGAGGTACTCGGCGGGGCATGCGGCCGGAATGACGATGATGCCTGCGTCCCAAGCCGTTGTGGGTAGCGATGCACCGCTGCCCTCCAAGATCAACAACCCCGGATCGCGCTCGGCTGCGATCGCCACCGCCCGCTCGACCGTGCTCGCGAAGGGAGCGCCGGCCAGTCCTCCCCCGGCTCGTCGGGCACCGACGGTCGTCACTCCGGTCGTGAGGGCGTCCTCCAGGTAATCCGACGCCGCGTGCTGACCGTCGGCGACGAGCGCGAGCAGCCCTTCGAGCGAGACGCTGCCCGCCTCCGCGATCTGCGGCTCGGCCGGGCCGCCCCGACCCATCGCGACGACGATCGGCGCGAGCCCCCGGCGAGCCGCGACGCGGGCCACCTCACCGGTGATCGCGGTCTTCCCGGTACGTTTGCCCGTACCGAACACCGCCAACGTCGGCGTGCCGAGCGGAGCCGGAACGCTCGGCGGTGGGTCCAGCCGGAAGTCCGCCCCGACGTAGGGCACTCCCCGGGCAAGCGCCACGCCCGCCGACTGCATGCGCTCGCGGTAGCCCATCACCGGTTCGTCGGACAGATCGAGAACGACGGCCGGACGCAGTTCGTCGATCGCGGCACCCAGGGCGCCCAGCCGATCACCGCCGGCCACCCGAAGGGGTACGCCGAGGTCCGGCACCGCCCCGACCGCCAACTTTTCGGCGCCGCCCATCAAGATGGCGGCAACGACCTCGTAGCCACGCTCGCGCGCGACATCGAGAGCCCACCGCGTCACGGGCGGATAGTGTTCGCCGTCGACGAGCGCCAACGTGCGCATCGTGCTGAGCCTCCTTGGGGTTAGGAGCGTTCGACGGCTTGTTCCAGCGGCACCTCGCGCGGGTGTGGCTTACCGCCGAGAACCGGAAACGATGCCATCAGGTGCGGTTCGTCGTCGAACGGGAAGCGCCGGTGGATCCGGACCTCGGCGCCGTCGAATTCCAAGACGTTGTAGCACGGCTTACCGTGCCCGCGCACGCGCATCGACGACACAGTGCCGGCGCTGGCCACGTACATGTCCTCCAGCCGCCACACGTAGGGCACGTGCTTGTGCCCGGACAACACGACGTCGACCCCGGCGTGGGTCAACACTTCCAGCGTGTCGCCGGCATCCATGACGGTGGAGCGCTCCCGCCCCGTGCCGGGGATCGGCAGCAGGTGGTGGTGCAGCACGAAGATCTTCAGGTCGGACTCGTGCTCGAACTCCTGTTTGATCCACGGGTAATGCACGCGACCGATGCGGCCCTCGTTCAGATCCGGCTCGCTGGAATCCACCCCGACGATGCGGATGCCGCCGACGTCCTCGCTCCACATGCGCGGGCCGATCAGATCCTCGAAATGCACGTAGCCCACGTTGCGGGAATCGTGGTTGCCCGGGACGGTGAGCAGCGGCGCCTCGATCCGCTCTGCGTAGGCGAGCCAGGCCTTGTACTCGGGACGATAGCCCTCGGTGGTCAGATCGCCCGACACGACCACGACGTCGGGGCTCATCTCGTTCAGCTCGACGATGGCTCGATTCATCAGATTCGGGACGAAGTACGGCGAACCGAGGTGCGGATCGGAGATGTGAGCGATCGTGACCATCAGTAACTGCAGTCTACGGTGCGGGTTCGCGATCGGTACGCATGCCTGCGCGCATTCCTCCATCGATCAGCAACGCCACGCCGTTGATGAAGCTGGACCGAGGTGAACACAGGAAGACCGCCGCCTCCGCCACGTCGATCGCCTCGCCGACCCTGCCCAGTGGCGGCACGATCCATCCGCTCGGATCGTCCTCGGGGCGATCCTCGCCCGGGGGGCCCATGTGGCGCATACCCGGGGCAGTGTCACCGGGGCACAGTGCGTTGGATCGAACTCCCCGGCGACCGCCCTCGATGGCCAGCATGTTCGACAGCATGATCAACGCGGCCTTGGATACCGAATAGATGCCGATGTCCTCCTCGCCCATGACCCCCGCGTCGGAGGCCACGTGCAGCATGTTCCCGAAGCGCTCCTCGAGGTGGGGGAAGGCGGCCTGCGCATAGACGAACGCGCCACGCACGTTGACGTTCATGACGGCGTCGTAGCCGTCGAGGGGGGTGTCGAGCACACCGGCTTGGATGCCGACGCCGGCGTTGTTGACCAAGACGTCGAGACCGCCGAGCAACGCGACGGCCTCGGCGACGCTGGCCCGAACCTGCTCTGCATCCCCGGCGTCGGCCCGCAGGAACTTCGCCGGACCAGCCTGGCCGAGAGCGATCTCGGCTTCGGCTCCGAGCGCCTCGTTGCGCCCGGTGATGACCACCGAGGCTCCCTCGTGCAGGAACCGGCGCGCGATCTCGAGGCCGAGACCGGTCGTGCCACCAGTGATCAGCGCGCCCTTGCCGTCGAGTTCACCCATCGATCGAGAATCCTTCCGCGCGGGCGCGAAGCGGCCAGATCCGCCAGGCGCCGGAGCCACCGAGTACCGCTTGGGTGATCGGCGGCGTGTCGTTCATCGCGAAGGCGAGCAAGGTGGGACCTGCGCCAGAAACGCACACCGGGACATGCCGGCGCTGAAGTTCGTCGAAGACCTCACGGACGTCGGGCACGAGCGCGAGCCGGGCGTCTTGGTGCAGCCGGTCGCGCAGCACCGTGCGGAGCAACGACGGATCGCGGGTCAGCGCCTCCACCACGAGTGCGGCGTGGGCAACGTTGAACACGGCATCTGCGAGCGTCACCGTTTCGGGTAGAGCAGCGCGCGCCTCGGCGGTCGGCAAACGAACGTCTGGCACGAGCGCGACCGGTCGCAGATCGGGATGGGGATCGAGCCGACACACCGCGCCATCGCCCGAAGCGATCGTGAAACCGCCGTAGGCGGCCGGCGCCGCGTTGTCCGGATGACCCTCGATCTCCGCGGCAAGCGAGAACACACCACCCGGATCGTCGTGGATCCCGAGATCGAGCACGAGGGAGGCAAGCACCACCCCGGCGACCGCGGCGGCCGAGGACGAGCCGAGACCGCGGGCGAGCGGGATACGGTTCACACCGTGCATCGAAACGCCGGGCAGTTCGAGCCCCATCCGGGCGGCGACCGTGGCCATCGTATGGCTCACCAGGTCTGACCCGTCGGTCGCGAGTTCGTCGGCGCCCTCCCCTTCCCAGGTGATGGCAGGGGTTTCGTCGGTCGAGATCGTGACGTCGTTGCACAGGTCCAGCGCCAGCCCGAAGGCATCGAAACCGGGCCCCAGGTTGGCGGATGTCGCGGGAACGCTGAGCGTGGCGCGCATGTCGCGGAGCCTACCGCGACAACCGATCCAGACCGAGTTCCTCCGCGACGACCGCGGCGTCTTGCGGCACGGTCACGGGGTGGGCGGCCCCGGCGATGGCCCACTCTGGATCCTTCAACCCGTGGCCCGTGAGGATGCATACGACCGTCGATCCCGACGGCACACGGCCCTCCTCATGAGCCTGCAGCAAACCGGCGACGCTCGCGGCACTGGCAGGCTCGGCGAACAACCCTTCGCGCGCCACGAGCCGGTATGCGGCGAGGATCTGGCGGTCCGTGACCGACCAGATGCCACCTTCTGAGCCGCGGGCAGCCTGCATCGCCAGGTCCCACGACGCGGGGTTGCCGATCCGGATCGCGGTGGCGATCGTCTGAGGGTCTGGCACAGGCGCGCCCGAGACCAGCGGCGCGGCGCCGGCCGCCTGGAACCCGAAAAGTTGCGGCGGCTCCGCGATCAGCCCGTCGGCCAGGTACTCCGAATAGCCGAGCCAGTGGCTGGAGATGTTGCCCGCGTTGCCCACCGGCACGCAGTGGATGTCGGGAGCACGACCTAGGAAGTCGCAGATCTCGAAGGCGGCCGTCTTCTGCCCTTGGAGGCGGAAGGGATTGACGCTGTTCACCAGCGTCACCGGATATCGCTCGGCGAGGTCGCGCGCCAGATCGAACGACGCGTCGAAGTTACCGTCGACCTCCAGCATCCGTGCGCCGTGCACGAGCGTGGCGGCCATCTTGCCCATCGCGATCTT
The DNA here is from genome assembly GCA_031369745.1 of Actinomycetes bacterium. Lineage (GTDB taxonomy): Bacteria > Actinomycetota > UBA4738 > UBA4738 > HRBIN12 > AC-51. The sequence goes on along the minus strand of JANMPG010000175.1, from coordinate 5,632 downwards.
GCCTTTGGGCACCAACACGGCGCAGATCAGCCCGGCCTTGGCCGCGTACGCGGCGGCCGAGGCCGACGTGTTGCCGGTCGAGGCGCACACCACCGCCTGCGCGCCCTCCTCAACGGCCTTGGAGATCGCGAGCGTCATGCCGCGATCCTTGAACGAGCCGGTCGGGTTCGAGCCTTCGTACTTCAGCCAGACCTCGGCATCGAGCTGCGCGGACAACGGGTCGCTGCGCACGAGCGGGGTGCCCCCCTCTCGAAGCGTGATCACCGGCGTCGCGTCAGTGACGGGCAGGCGCTCGCGGTACTCCTCGATGAGCCCGCGCCACTGATGCGCGCCGTGCAGGGCAGGGTCGGGGCTCACTCCTCACCCTCCACGCGCAGCAGGCTGACCACGGCGCGCACCGAGTCGCGTTCGCGCAATTCCTGGACCGTGCGTTGGAACGGGCCTTCTTGCGCACGGTGCGTGATGAACACGAGGGCCGCTTCGTCCCCGAAGCCCTCCTGCCACACACGTTCGATCGACACCCCGTGGCGACCGAAGGCCTCGGCGATCTCGGCGAGCACGCCCGGGCGGTCTTCGACGTGCAGGTTGAGGTAGTACTGCCCGTGCGTGTCGTCCATCGGGCGGATCCGGCGCTGCAGTCCCGCGCCCTCGGCACCCTGCATGCGGCCGCCGTAGGCGAGGTGCCGCGCCACGCGGATCAGATCGCCGATCACCGACGTCGCGGTCGGGTCCCCACCGGCGCCGCGGCCGTAGAACATCAGCTCCCCCGCCTTCTCGGCTTCGACGAACACGGCGTTGAACGAATCGCGCACGCTCGCCAGTGGATGTGCCACCGGCACCATGGCCGGGTGCACACGCACGGACACGTCGCCGTTGTCGAGCTCGGCGATCGCGAGGAGCTTCACGACATAGCCGAGTCGCGCCGCGTCGGCGATGTCTTGCGCGGTGATCCCGGCGATGCCCTCCCGGTAGACGTCGGCCTCGCTCACACGGGTGTCGAACGCGATCGAGGCGACGATGGCGCATTTCGCGGCAGCGTCGAACCCCTCCACGTCGGCGGTCGGGTCGGCCTCGGCGTAGCCCAAGCGTTGGGCTTCGGCGAGCGCCTCGTCGAACGCCCAGCCACGCTCGGACATCTGCGTGAGGATGTAGTTGGTGGTGCCGTTGAGGATGCCGAGCATGCGCGTCACGCGGTCGCCCGCAAGCGACTCGCGCAGCGGCCGGATCAATGGGATCCCCCCTGCGACGGCGGCCTCATAGGCAAGATCGGCGCCACCGGCGTGCGCGGCGTCCTCCAGTTCGGCCCCCGCGGTGGCGAGCAGCTCTTTGTTGCCGGTCACCACGGGCTTGCCTGCCGCGAGCGAGCGAAGGACCAACCCTTTCGCGGGCTCGAGACCGCCGAGCAGCTCGATCACGACGTCGACGTCGGGATCATCGACGATCGATGCGCCGTCGGTCGTGAAGGCGGTCGCGGGCAGCGGCGTATCGCGCTGGCGCTGGGGGTCGCGCACGGCGACGCGGGTGATCCGCAGCCGCACGCCGGCCCGCCGGGCGATGTCGTCGCCATGCTCGGCAAGGGTGCGCGCCACCGCGCTGCCGACCGTGCCGCAGCCCAGCAGGCCGACGCGCATCTCCCGTTCGCTCACGTGGTCGCTCCTCCTCGTATCGCCACGGGCGGCGCAGCCTCCCATGCGGTGCCAAGTATGACGTCCAGTCGATCCATGTCGTCGGCCTCCTCACGACGGATCCACAACGTGGCCTCCTCGCCGAGCACGCCGATCACGGCGGGGCGCCCGAAGCGGTTGTAGATCGACGCGAGTGGATACGTGTAGGCACCGGTCGCACCGACCGCGACGAGGTCGCCGCGCGCGAGCCCCGCCGGCAACGCCACGGCCGGCGCCAGGACGTCGCCCGACTCGCAATGTCGGCCGACCACGGTGATCTGCTCCGTCGCATCGCCGAGGGTTCGCCCCGCCGCGCGCACCTCGTGATGCGCGTCGTACAGCGCAGGGCGCACGTTGTCGGACATGCCGCCGTCGACGGCCACGAGGGTGCGCCCCCCGGCGCGCTTGCGCCCGAGGATCCGGTACAGCGTGAGTCCCGGGTTGGCGACAAGGGCGCGACCGGGCTCCACCTGCAGCACCGGCGCGCCGCGGAGGCGTCCGTCGACGGATGCACGCGCACACTCCTCGTGCAGCGCGAGCGACAGCGCCGCGATGTCGAGCGGCGGCTCGTCGCCGTAGGTCACCCCGAAGCCGCCCCCCACGTCGAGGATCGCGGCCTGGATCTCGGCGGCGACGGCAACGTCGATCAGGACACGCAAGACCGCGAGGTACGCATCGATCGCGAAGAGCTGTGAGCCGGCGTGTGCCTGGAGCCCGTCGAGACGCACGCCGGCAAGCGACGCCGCTCGGCGCGCGACCAGCGGCGCCTCCGCGAGCGGTGTGCCGAATTTCGACTGCGCGTGCCCGGTGGCGATCGCCTCGTGGGTCGCCACCGCGATCTCGGGGATCACCCGCAGGATGATCGGTTGCACGACCCCGGCGGCGCGTGCGACGGCGTCGAGCCGGTCGAGCTCGTCGGCGTCGTCCACGATGATCCACCCGATCCGCTCGGCGACCGCGAGCGCGAGCTCCTCGTCACTCTTGGCGTTGCCGTGCAGCAGCAGCCGCTCGGCGGGCGCCCCGGCTCGCAAGCACGAGAGGAGTTCCCCGCCCGAGGCGCAGAGCACATCAAGACCTTCTTCCAGTGCGGCTCGGATCACGGCGGCGCTGGTCATGGCCTTCACGGCGTACGTCACACGAGGAAACGCAGCGCGCACCGCGCGCATCCGCTCGCGCAGATCCGCCTCGTCGAACACGAGCAGCGGCGTGCCGAAGCGTTCGGCCAGCGTGGCCGCGGCCAGAGCGCCGATCGTGAGGCCCTCGGGGTTCCACCGGGCGGTGGCGGGCCACGGCGAGGGCTCACGCATCGTCGCGATCCATGCGCTGCGGCGCAGAGACCCCGAGCACGTCGAGCAGATTCGCCAAGACCTGTTGGGATGCCTGGCACAGCCACAGGCGCGCCTGGGTGAGGGCCGGGTCGTCGCCGACCACGCGACATTCGGTGTAGAAGCGGTGGAACCGCGCCGCCACATCCTGCGACGCATGCGCGATCCGGTGCGGCGCGCGCAGCTCGGCGGCTCGCGCGAGTGCCTCGGGCATGTCGGCAAGCGCCCGCAACAGCTCGGTCTCGGCGTCGTGCGTGAGTAGCGTGAGGTCGACGTCGTCGATCGGCTGCAGCGACACGCCGGTTTCCGCGGCCTTGCGCACGATGGCCGCGATCCGCGCGTGTCCGTACTGCACGTAGTAGACGGGGTTGTCCATCGATCGCCGCGCGACCTCTTCGATATCGAAGCGCATCGAGTGATCGTTGGAGAACAGCAACAGGTGGAACCGCGCCGCGTCGGCGCCGACCTCGTCTATCAGCTCGTCCAGCGACACGAACGTGCCGGAGCGCTTGCTCATCTGCAGTGGTTCACTGCCCCGCAGGAACGACACGAATTGATACAAGAGCAACTCGACGCGATCGGGGTCGAAGCCGAGACCCTGGGCCGCGCCCTTGACCCGCACGACATCGCCGTGATGGTCGGCACCCCACACATAGACCAGGTGGTCGAAGCCGCGACGGAACTTGTCGACGACGTAGGCGCAGTCCGCACCGAAGTACGTGTGGCGACCATCGGAGCGAACGACGATGCGATCCTTGTCGTCGCCGAACACCGTCGAGCGGAACCACGCTGCTCCCTCGGCGTCATAGATCAGGTCGGCTGCACGCAACCGTTCGATCGCCTCGGTGATCTCGCCGGCCTCTTGCAGCGACGCTTCGGAGACGTACGTGTCGAACACCACGCCGAAGCGCGCGAGCGTCTCGCGGATACCGTCCATCGCACGGCGCGCACCCTCGGCGCGCAGCCGCGCGATGCGTTCGTCGGGTGGCAGCGCGGCCAACGACTCGCCGTGCTCCTTCACGATGTCCTCGGCGTAGGCGGTGACGTAGTCGCCGTGATAACCGTCCTCGGGCACCTGCGCCTCGCGACCAAGCAGCTGCAGGTACCGAGCCTCCACCGAGGCGCCGAAGCGATCCATCTGCCCACCGGCGTCGTTGAAGTAGTACTCGCGCTCCACGATGTTGCCGGCGACGGTGAGCAACCGCGCGATCGCGTCGCCCAACACCGCGTTCCGCGCGTGCCCGACGTGCAGTGGGCCGGTGGGGTTCGCGCTTACGAACTCCACCTGCACGCGCTCCCCCGTCGCCACGCCGTGCCCGTAGCGCGAGCCATCGGCGACGATCCGACGCACCACGTCGTGCAGCCACTCGTCGGTCGTCCAGATGTTGATAAACCCCGGGCCCGCGATATCGACCTTCTCAACGAAGGGAACGGGAGCGAGCGAGTCGACGAGCGCTTGCGCGACGTCGCGGGGGGGCTTCCCGGTGGACTTGGCGAGCGCGAGCGCGACGTTGGTGGCGAAGTCGCCATGTTCCTTCTGCCGTGGGGCTTGGAGGCTGGGCGTGGCCAACTCCCCCGCCAAACCGAGTCCGGGTGCCGCCGCGCGGAGGCCGGCCGCCAGCCAGTCGATCAACTGCTGTTCGATCACGCCGGTGCCTCGCCCAGGAGGTTGCGCACGGTCGTCACCAGTTCGGCGGTGTCGAACGGCTTCTGCACGTAGGTCTCACCGGCCCCGGCGACGAGCGCATCGTCTGGACCGCGAGCGGTGAGCAGTACGACCGGCACATCGGCGGTTTCCGGCAGGGCCCGCAGGCGCCGAAGGATCTCCAGGCCGTCCATGCCCGGAAGCATCAGGTCCAAGATCACGGCATCCGGCGTCGCCGCCTCGGCCGCCGCCAGCGCCTCGTTGCCGTGACCCGCGGCAACCACGTCGAACCCCTCCAGGCGGAAGTTCACCTCGAGCAGCCGAAGGATCGCGGGGTCGTCGTCGACGAGGAGCACACGCGGCATGCCGTGAGCATACGAGTAGCCGCCGGGGCCTCGGATGACGGTTGTTAGACTCGCCCCATTGCCCCCGTAGCTCAGGGGATAGAGCACCGGCCTCCGGAGCCGGGGGCGCAGGTTCGAATCCTGCCGGGGGCACTGGCGCATGACCGGACGCGTACGATGCAGCCCCATGACCGATCCGCGTTCGATGCAGGCCCCCTCCGGCACGCACGACCACGGCGCGTTGCGGCGCGCGGATCTTGTTGCCGACCCCATCGCACAGGTCCGCGCATGGCTGTCCGATGCCGACGGCGCCGGCGTATCGCTCGCGAACGCGATCGCGCTGGCCACGGTCGATGCCGACGGTGCGCCGTCGGTACGTCACGTGCTGCTGCGAGGCATCCAAGACGACGGCTTCGTGTTCCACACCAACCACGCGAGCCGCAAGGGCCGCGAGCTGGGAGGGAACCCGCGAGCGGCCTTCACCGTGCTGTGGCGTGAGCTCGACCGACAGATGTGCGTACGCGGGCGCGTGGCGCAGTTACCGGCCGAAGCCTCCGACGCCTACTTCGCCACACGACCGCGCGAAGCCCAGATCGGTGCGTGGGCGAGTCACCAAAGCGCGCCGCTCCTGGACCGCGCCGAGCTCGAGCGGCG
>JANMPG010000158.1:0-12986 GCA_031369745.1 Actinomycetes bacterium | reverse complement strand
CGACCTGCACCAGGTCGCCCCCAAGCCGATGCTCGAGGCGGTCGCCGCCGCGCAGGCGCGCCGCGACGCGGCGCGCGCCGAGGCGCTCAGCGAGCAGTACGGTGTCACCCAGGACGGTGGCTCCTGATGGCACAGCTCAAGGTCACTCAGGTCCGCAGCGTGATCGATCGGCCCAAGGACCAGAAGGACACGGTCCGCCGACTGGGTCTGCACCGCATGCATGATTCCGTCATCAAGGAGGACCGCCCCGACATCCGCGGCATGATCGACAAGGTGCGGCATCTCGTCTCGGTCGAGGAGGTCTCGTCGTGAAGCTCCATCATCTCCGTCCCGCCGAGGGCGCAAAGAAGGAGCGCAAGCGCGTGGGACGCGGGCGCGCGGGCGCGGGCGGCAAGACCGCCGGCCGCGGCACGAAGGGCACCGGCGCGCGCAAGAACGTGCCGGCCTGGTTCGAAGGCGGGCAGATGCCCTACCAGCGTCGCGTGCCGAAGCTGAAGGGCTTCACCAACTTCACACGGGTCGAATACTCGCCGGTCAACGTGGAGGTGCTCGCCACCTACTTCGACGGCGAGGTCTCACCCAAGGATCTGTACGCACATGGATTGGCCCACAAGGGCGCTCCCGTGAAGATCCTCGGTCGCGGCGAGATCGCCAAGGCGCTGACCGTGAGGGCCCACGCCTTCTCGGCCTCGGCCAAGGCCAAGATCGAGGCCGCCGGTGGGACTACCGAGACCATCAGCTGATCCGCAGGTAGGCTAGCCGGACGTGCTGAAGGCGTTCCTCAACTCGTTCCGTATTCCGGACCTCCGGAACAAGATCCTCTTCACGCTGGGCATCATCGTCGTGTTCCGGTTCGGCAACCACGTGCCGGTGCCGATCGTCGACACCAGCGTGCTCGACAACCAGGCCTCCGGCGGCTTCCTGGATCTGCTGAACCTGTTCTCCGGCGGCGGCATCGCGCGGTTCTCGGTGTTCTCCCTGGGGATCATGCCGTACATCACCAGCTCGATCATCATCCAGCTGATGACCGTGGTCATCCCCAAGCTGCAGCAGTGGCAGGACCAGGGCGAGGGCGGTACCAAGAAGATCAACCAGACCACGCGCTACGTCACGGTGGCCCTGGCGTTCCTGCAGTCGACCGGCCTCGTCTTCCTGTTCCACTCGGGAGCCCAGAACATCCCGGACCTGTTCACCAAGGCGGGGTCGTTCAAGCCGTCTAACGTGCTGCTGATCGTGCTCGTCATGACGGCGGGCACCGCGTTGATCATGTGGCTCGGCGAGCTGATCACGCAGCGTGGCGTGGGCAACGGCATGTCGATCTTGATCTTCACGTCGGTCATCTCTCGATTGCCGTTCGAAGGCAGCGCGATCCTTCGCGGCGGCGGCCCCGGCAAGTTCCTCGTCGTGCTGATGATCGGTATCGGGATCATCGTGGCCGTGGTCTATATGGACCAAGGGCAGCGCCGCATCCCGATCCAGTACGCGAAGCGGGTGGTCGGTCGCAAGCAGACGATGGGCGGCAGCACCTATCTGCCGTTGAAGGTGAACCAGGCCGGTGTGATCCCCATCATCTTCGCCAACTCGATCTTGTACTTCCCGGTACTGCTCGCCAGCGTGATCCACGCGCAGTGGTTCCAGGACTTCGTCAACAAGTACATCAGCAACACGGCCAACTGGGTGTACATGCTGATCCTGGCGACCTTGATCGTCTTCTTCGCCTACTTCTACACGGCGATCCAGTTCGATCCGGTCCGCACGGCCGACAACCTGCGCAAGAACGGCGGCTTCGTGCCCGGTATCCGGCCGGGGCCGCCCACCGCCGACTACCTCAACGCCATCTTGGTTCGCATCACGCTGCCGGGCTCCCTGTTCCTCGCCGCCATCGCGCAGATCCCGACCATCGTGCTCGCGTTGTGGAACATCGATCAGTTCCCGTTCGGTGGCACGTCGATCCTGATCGCGGTTGGTGTCGCGCTGGAAACGATGAAGCAGATCGAGTCGCAGCTGATGATGCGCCACTACGAGGGTTTCCTGAGCTAGCGGAATGGGCCGCGGCCGATGCGCTTCGTCTTCCTGGGATTGCCGGGGGCTGGGAAGGGAACCCAGGCCCGCGTGTTGTCCGAACGCCTCGGCATCCCCCAGATCGCGACCGGCGACACGCTGCGCGACGCCGTGCAGGTCGGCACCCCGCTCGGCATCGAGGCACGCACATTCATGGACCGCGGCGAGTACGTGCCCGACAACCTGGTCGTGCACATGGTGAGCGAGCGCCTGCTGGAGCCCGACGCGAGCAAGGGGTTCATCCTGGACGGGTTCCCCCGCACGGTGCCCCAAGCCCGCGCGCTCGAGGAGGTCTTGTCGCACGCCGGGACGCCGCTTGACGCCGTGGTCCAGTTCCAGATCGGCGACGTCACCGCGGTGCGGCGGATCATCGGGCGCTTCACGTGCCCGGCCTGCAAACGCACCTACCACGAAGAGTGGAGCCCGCCACTGGACGACACGAAGTGCGATGTCGACGGCGAGGTCCTGGAAAAGCGCAGCGACGAGGACGCGCTGACGGTCAAGCGGCGGCTCGCCGTGTACCGGGAGCAGACCCAGCCGTTGGAGGCGTTCTACGACGAACGCGAGCTGCTTCGAACCGTCGACGCCGAAGCGCCCATGAGCGACGTCAGCGAGCGCATGTTCGAGGCGCTCCACGACGTGGTGTGAAAGGAAGCAAGCCGTGATCATCCGCAAGTCGCCCGCAGAGCTGGACAAGATGCGTCGTGCAGGCGCGATCCTCGCGGAAACGATCGGACGGGTGCTGGACGCCGTCGCGCCCGGCGTCACGACGCTTGACCTGGATCGGATCTCGGCCGAGGCGATCAAGACCGCGGGGGCGACCCCGTCCTTCCTCGGATACGGCGGCGGTGGCGGTCAGATCCCGTTCCCCGGCACGATCTGCGCCTCGATCAACAACGAGATCGTGCACGGGATCCCGTCGGCGACCCGGGTCTTGCGCGACGGCGACCTCGTGTCGCTTGACTTCGGCGCGATCTGGGAGGGGTTCCATTCCGACTCCGCCGTCACGGTGTTCGTCGGCTCGCCGCCCAGCGCCGAGGCCAAGCGATTGGTCGAGACCACCCAAGCCGCCCTCGACGCCGGCATCGCGGTGATCCGCCCCGGCGGTCGGCTGTCCGACATCGGGCACGCGATCGAGCAGGTGGCGATCGCCCAGGGCATCGGGGTCGTTCGCGAGTACGGGGGGCACGGCATCGGCCGTGCGATGCACGAGGACCCGTTCATCCAGAATTGGGGCACACCGGGGCGCGGACCCGAGTTGAAGCCCGGACTCGTGATCGCGGTCGAGCCGATGTTCAACCTCGGCGGCGACGAGACGGTCGTCCTGGACGATGGCTGGACGGTCCTCACCGCCGACGGCTCGCTGTCGGCGCACTTCGAACACACGATCGCGGTCACCGAAGACGGCCACGAGGTCCTGAGCGCCCGGTGACCGACGGGGGTCGCCCGGGACTGCGAGCCGCGATCGCGTTCGGGCTTCGCGTGCTTGCCGGATGGTTGGGGGTGTTGACGACGGTCAACGTCGCGGCCGCTATTACCTGCGGGCCGCGTTCACCTAGGCCATCGGGGTCAAGGCGCCCTCCCGAGCGACCGACAACCCAAAGGTGACCCGAGCCATCCCCCTCGGCCGGTCCCGTCATGCTCGGCGGGCTTTCACGGCTACCGCGGTCTTCCTCGGCATGCTCGTCAGTGGGTTCGGGGCTCTTCCGGCGCACGCGAGCCTGCCCCTGTCCTTCGACCACATCGCCGGGCTGCCCAGGCACACCTACCCCGAGTCCGTCGCGGTCGACGCGACCGGCAACGTGTACGTGGCCGATTCGGCCGTCGGTAACACGATGGTGGATGACCGCGTCGCGAAGTACGACGCGAGCGGAACCTTCCTCGATGTGGTCGCCGGTCCAGGCGCCACCGCGGGCTCGCTCGTGAACCCCGTATCCGTGGCCATCGCGCCAAGCGGCAACCTGTACGTGCTGGAGGCTGGCTACGGTGCCTCGGGAGCCAGCGCAGCGAACAACCGCGTGTCGCAGTTCGACGCGCTCGGCAACTACCTCGGCTCCTGGGGCGCGTACGGGACCGGCAACGGGCTGTTCAAGACACCGAAGTCGATCGCCGTGGACTCCGCCGGCAACGTGTATGTCGCCGACTACAACCGGGTCCAGAAGTTCGATGCAAGCGGTGGGTGGATCAACTCGTGGACCGTGGCCAGCGTGCGGGGTCTCGCCGTGGACGCGGGCGACGTGTTGTGGATCGCGAGCACCAACACGATGGCGCGCTATAGCACCGCGGGCACGCTGCAGAACTCGTGGACGTCTTCGGGTGCGACCGGCGTGGGGACGGGTGCGGCGGGTATCGCCTGGGTTTCCTCGACCTCCGGCGTCGTGCGGCAATACGACGCCTCGGGGAACCTGCTGGCGACCCTCGGCTCTACGGTGCTCTCTGTCCCAGAGGGCGTCGCCGTCAACGGGGGCACGCTCTACGTCGCGGATACGGGCAACGGCCGAGTTGCTCGCTTCTCGATCCCGAAGGTCGACACGTCGTGGGCCTCGAGTGGTGTGCGGGGCGTGGCGCTGGACGGCGGGGTCGTCTACGGCACCGGCGGCGGCAACGTGCAGACCTATGACACGTCGGGGACCCCGGGCACGTCGTGGGCCTCGAGTGGCGCCAGCGGTGTGGCAGCGGATGGCTCCGGCAACACGTGGGTTTCCTCCACCTCGGGCGACGTGGTTCGTCAGTACGACGCGACGGGCGCCCTGCTGGCCACGATCGGAACCGGTCAGCTGTTGGCTCCCCAGGGGGTCGCGTTCGCCGCCGGCAAGGTCTTCGTAGCCGACACGGGCAACAACCGGATCGTTCGCTACGCGACCGACGGAACCTTGGAAACCTCCTGGGCGCTCACCGGCGTGACCGGCGTGGCCGTGAACGGGTCGGTCGTGTATGCGGCCGCCGCCGGCAACCTACGGACCTATGACACGTCGGGAGTTGCCGGTGTGTTTTGGGCATCGGCGGGGGCCACGGGCGTCGCGATCGATGGATCGGGCAACGTGTGGGTTTCCTCCAGCGCCGGGGTCGTGCGCGAGTACTCCTCGGCCGGCACGTTCCTCATGTCGATCGGCTCCGGCGTGCTGTCCGGACCCCAGGGCGTGTTCGCCGCGGCCGGTGGCAAGGTCTGGGTCGCCGACACGGGCAACGACCGGATCGTGCGCTTTTCCACCACGACCGCGTACCAACTCGAGTGGGGGGAGTATCCGGCCCCCGGTGTCGAGGATCTGCCGACCGGCCTCGCCGTCGACGGGTCGGGCAACGTGTACGTCACCAACAAGGCGCAAGACGTGATCCAGAAGTACGACGCCAGCGGCGCGTTCTTGCTTCAGTGGGGCGGCACGGGTAGCACCCCGGGCTTGTTCGACAACCCGGCCGCGATCGCGGTATCGCCGTCCGGAGACGTGTACGTCGCCGACACCGACAACATGCGGGTGCAGCGGTTCGACGCGGATGGCAACTTCCTGGCCCAGTGGGGGAGTTTCGGAACGAGCAACGGGCAGTTCTCCAGCCCCGCCGGGATCGCGGTCGACAGCACCGGCGCTGTCTACGTCGCCGACACGGGGAATCACCGCGTCGAGAAGTTCGGCGCCGGTGGCTCGTTCGTCTCGGTGTGGGGGACGAGCGCGCCCGCCTTCAGCTGCTCCGACGGTGCCTTCCGCTCGCCGAAGGGTATCGCCGTGGATGGCAGCGGCAACATCTGGGTCGCGGACTCGGGCAACAACCGTGTGCAGGAGTTCGACGCCGGCGGTGCGTGGATCAAGGCGTGGGGTGCGAACAACGCCAGTTGCGGCTCCAGCTCGCTGGACGGCAAGCTCAAGGGCCCCAGCGACATCGACTTCGACGCGCAAGGCACCATGTGGATCGCCGACCGGAGCAACAACCGCCTGCAGAGGTTCACCACCACCGGCGTGTTCTTGTCGAAGATCGGCAGTCTCGGTCTTGACGTCGCGCAGTTCGATGCGCCTTCCAGCGTCGTGGTCGACGGCAGCGGGCGCGTGCTCGTGGCAGACACGAACAACCACCGCGTGCAGGTCTTCATCGACGCCAACGGACCCGACGTCACCTTCTCGACCGGGCCTTCGACGGTATCGTCGGCAACGAGCGCCTCGTTCTCGTTCACGGCCAACGAGCCCGGAGCAACGTTCGAGTGCCGGCTCGACGGCGGCGGCTACTCCTCGTGCACCTCGCCCAACGTGCTGTCTTCGCTCACCGAAGGCGCCCATACCGCGTACGTCCGCGCGAGCGACGCCCTTGCCAACGTGGGCAACCCCGCCACGTATGACTGGACGGTCGACCTCACCGCGCCGAGCGTCGCGATCGACACGACGCCGGGCTCGCCGACCGCTTCGACCAGCGCAAGCTTCACGTACCACTCCTCTGAGTCGAACTCGACGTACCTGTGTTCGCTCGACGGCACGCTGCCCGCGAGCGCGTGCGGCGCGTCGTTCTCCCAGACCGTCGCCAACGGAGACCACACGTTCAGCGTGTGGGCGATCGATCAAGCCGGCAACCAAAGCGGCGTGCCCGCCACCTATTCCTGGACCGTGGACACGACGCCGCCCGTCGTGCACATCAACTCGGGACCCAGCGGTATCGTCAAGTCGACCAGCGCCTCGTTCACCTTCGACTCGCCGGATGCCGGGGCCACGTTCAAGTGTCACCTCGATGGCGCCGCCTACAGCGCGTGCACTTCGCCGCAGAGCTACTCCGGGCTGAGCGCGGGCCAGCACGTGTTCTACGTGCGCGGAACCGATGCGCTCGGCAACATCAGCCCCGACAAGACCCAGACCTGGACCGTCGACCTGGCCGACCACCGGCCGGACGCTCAGATCGCCACCGGGTCGACCTATGTTGGCAACGGCGTCTACAACACCACCGGGAAGAACCAGACCAAGACGCTCAAGACCAAGGCCAACAACACCGTCACGTTCAAGATCCGGGTGGAGAACGACGGCACGGACACCGACAGCTACACGTTCGACGGTGCGGGCTCGGTCAACGGCTACACGGTGACGTACAAGATCGGTTTCACCGACTACACGACCAAGATCACCAACGGCACCTTGACCATCTCGGTGGCCCCCGGCGCCTACAAACTCATCACCATGAGCGTGAAGGTGTCTTCCAAGGGGAATGCGTCATACTCGTCCCTGATCACGGCGACGTCGGGCCACGACGGGACCCGCGTAGACGCGGTCAAGGCAGTCATCAAGCGCGTCTGACCGCCGGTAACCGTTCTACCCCCTGTGCTGGAACGGCTCTGGAGCGTGGACAGCTCCGCGGAGCTGCCCCTATACTGAGTGCTCCCCCGTTCGGAGGCGTGTTTCGGCGCGTGCCCGGAGGGGATCGGTTCGATGGGAGAGACCAGCAGCTTGGTGAAAGACGATGTGATCGAGGTGGAGGGCACGGTTATCGAGCCCCTCCCCAACGCCATGTTTCGGGTCGAACTCGAAAACGGGCACAAAGTGCTCGCCCACATCTCCGGCAAGATGCGGATGCATTACATCCGGATCCTGCCCGGGGACCGCGTCAAGTTGGAGCTTTCGCCATACGACCTCACCCGAGGCCGCGTCGTGTACCGATTCAAGTAAAAGGAACGTAACCGCATGAAGGTCCGTCCATCGGTGAAGAAGATCTGCGACAAGTGCCGCGTGATCCGCCGGCGTGGACGCATCATGGTCATCTGCTCGAACCCGCGGCATAAGCAGCGGCAGGGTTAGGAAGCGAGGCACTCAACACATGGCACGGATCGCCGGCGTCGACCTCCCCCGCGACAAGCGGCTCGATATCGCCCTGCGCTACATCTTCGGCATCGGGCCCACGAGCGCGTTCAAGATCGTCGAGGGCACCAGCATCGACGGCGGCACCAAGGTGCGCGACCTGTCCGAAGAAGAGGTCGTGAAGATCCGCGCCTTCATCGACGCGAACTTCAAGGTCGAAGGCGACCTGCGGCGCGAGGTGGCCCAAGACATCAAGCGCAAGATCGAGATCGGGTGCTACCAGGGCATCCGCCACCGCCGTTCTTTGCCGGTCCACGGCCAGCGCACGCACACGAACGCGCGCACCCGCAAGGGCCCGAAGAAGGCCATCGCCGGCAAGAAGAAAGTCAAAGCGAAGAAGTAAGGGAGCTCCTCACTGATGGCGAAGCCCAAGACGAAGAAGACCAAGCGCCGCGAGAAGAAGCACGTCCTGCATGGGCAGGCGCACATCAAGTCGACGTTCAACAACACGATCGTCACCATCACCGACCTGCAGGGCAATACGCTCAGCTGGGCCAGTGCCGGCAACGTGGGCTTCAAAGGCTCCCGCAAGTCCACGCCGTTCGCGGCGCAGCTCGCCGCCGAGAAGGCCGCGCGCGCCGCCCAGGAGCACGGTTTGCAGAAGGTCGACGTGTTCGTGAAAGGGCCGGGTTCGGGTCGCGAGACCGCGATCCGCTCGCTGGTCGCCGCCGGCCTCGAGGTCGCGGGTATCCAAGATGTCACGCCGGTGCCGCACAACGGCTGCCGGCCGCGGAAGCGCCGCCGCGTCTAACGCGCGCGGACCCGGCCGCACGAAGCGGTCCGGGAGGCCCACAGAGGCGGGGAGTAGTGGTTGATCCCCCGTCGAGGAGGGATGCACGTTGTTCATCGTCGCACGACCACAGATCTCAGAAGAGGTCCTGTCACCGATCCGATCGAAGTTCACCATCGAGCCGTTGGAGCCGGGTTTCGGCTACACGGTCGGTAACTCGCTTCGTCGCACGTTGCTGTCGTCCATCCCGGGCGCAGCCATCTCCTCGGTGCGGATCGACGGGGTGCTGCACGAGTTCGCCACCGTCCCCAAGGTCACCGAGGACGTCACCGACGTCATCTTGAACCTCAAGGAGCTCGTGGTGCGCTCGGACCTGGAAGAGCCGACCGCGATCTACCTGAAGGCCAAGGGTCCGGCCGAGGTCACCGCCGGTGACGTCGCCCCGCCCGCAGGCATCGACATCTTGAACCCCGACCTGCATATCGCCACGATCGGCAAGGGTGGTTCGCTCGAGATGGAGATGACCGTGGAGCGTGGCGTCGGCTACCGCATGGCCGACAAGAACAAGAAGCCGCGCGATCCGATCGGTGTGATCCCGGTCGACTCGATCTTCTCGCCGGTTCGCAAGGTCAGCTACACCGTGGAGAACACCCGCGTGGAGCAGATGACCGACCGCGACAAGTTGATCCTCGACGTCGAGACCGACGGTTCGATCAACCCGCGCGAGGCACTCGCATCTGCCGGTGGCACGCTGCTCGAGTTGGTGCAGCTGTTCTCGGACCTGGCCGAGGCGCAGAGCGTCTCCGTAGGCCCGGCCGAGGCAGACGAGCTGCCCAGCGACTATCAGATCACGATCGAAGAGCTGAACCTGTCGGTTCGCTCCTACAACTGCCTCAAGCGCGAGGGCATCAACTCCGTCGGCGACGTCGTGTTGAAGTCCGAGTCCGAGCTCATGGACATCCGCAACTTCGGGCAGAAGTCGATCGACGAGGTCAAAGCCAAGCTCGAAGAACTCGGGCTGGGCCTGCGGGAGGAGTGAGGTCCACGTGCCGACCCCGAAGAAGGGCCCGCGGCTGGGCTCCGGCCCGGATCATCAACGGCTGATGCTGTCGACCCTTGCCAAGCAGCTGTTCATCCACGAGGGCCTCAACACCACCGAGGCGAAGGCGAAGATGCTTCGCCCCTATGCCGAGAAGCTGATCACGAAAGCCAAGAAGGGCGACCTTGCCGCGCGCCGCGAGGTGCTCAAGGACATCCCCGACCGCGACGTGGTCGCGGTGCTGTTCCACGACATCGCGCCGCGGTTCGCCGAGCGGCCGGGTGGCTACACCCGGATCATGAAGCTCGGGCCTCGCAAGGGTGATGGGGCGCCGATGGCGCGCATCGAACTGGTTGTTCAGGGTTCGTAGGTACAACTCGTAGCCGGGCCGGCAGGGTTCGGGAACTACTCGGCGCCTTCGGCGCCTGCGTGGGTTCCCTCACCCTACCGGTCCGGCTTTTTGTATCGGCTAGCCTCCGCGGCATGAGTTCTTCGCGTGTCATCAGGCTGGATCTGGCTTATGACGGCACCGGGTTTCGGGGGTGGGCGGTGCAGGGGGATCCTTCTGTGCGGACGGTGCAGGGGGTGTTGACGCAGACGCTTGTGGAGATGGTGCGCGAGCCGGTGCGGTTGGTTGTCGCGGGGCGGACGGATGCGGGGGTGCATGCGCGGGGGCAGGTGGCGTCGTTTCGGACGGGGTCGGGGAGGACACCGGGGCAGATCCAGGCGTTCGTGAACGGGCGATTGGGGCCGGAGGTGTCGATCCGGGAAGCTTCGGTGGCGCCGGAGGGGTTCGACGCGCGGCATTCGGCGAGTGCGCGGGAGTATCGGTATGCGATCGACACCTCGGCGGTGCCCGATCCGTTCAGTGGGCGGTACGTGTGGCATCGGCCGGGCGCGCTGTCGGTGCCTGCGATGCGCAGCGCCGCGGCGGCGTTGGTGGGGGAGCACGACTTCGCGAGCTTCTGTCGCCATCCGGGCGCCGGCCACTCCACCGTGCGCGATCTGCAGCGCCTCACCGTTCGCCGGGAGCAAGACCTGGTGCTCATCAGCTTGCGGGCGAACGCGTTCTTGCACCAGATGGTCCGCGTGATCGTCGGTACCCTCGTGCTGGTCGGGCAGGGGCGTCTTGCGGGCGACGTCGTCGGCCGGACGCTGGCTTCGCGGCGGCGCCTGGCCCTGGCCAAGCCCGCACCGGCTCGAGGTTTGACGCTTGAGCGCGTGTACTACCGACGTCACCGCCGGACCTCGACGGCTCCGTCGCGGCCCACGTAGAGTCCTTGCATGCCGCGCCACCTGCGTCCCCTGCTCGCGCTGAGCGTCTTTGCCCTGGCGGCTTGGCCGAGTTCCGGTGCGTCGGCGGTGGCGATCAGCGTGGGCCCGCAGCATGCGGTGCCGATCGCGTTAGAGCGATCACAGCTGCAGGGCGCCTGCGGCGTGCCGGACGCCGAGACCGGCGACGAGTGCGCGGTGTGGTTCTCGACGACCTCGACGATCGGCGATGCGAACTGGGCCTTCGTGAACCTCAACCGGTGGGATGTGCGTCCCGCGGCGACGTGCTCGCTAAGCGACGTCGGCAGCCGAGGGGAGTACATTCGCTTCGGCTACTCGTCGCTCCAGGTCGACGACACGGTGCCGACCTACGTGTGTGCGGACGACGACGTCCCCACGGTGAACTTCCGCGATCTGGTCGCGCTTGCGCGAAGCCACGATGTCCGCCCATTCCCGGTGAGCGATTGCGCGCAAGAACTCGATGCGGGCGGCTCGCCGGTGCCGTGCGGCGCGGGGGCCCCCGACAAGCGGGCGATCGTCGGGTTCGCGCCGTTCCGCGTCGGCAAGGTGCTCAAAGGCAACGATCCTCAGGCGATCGGCACGCCGGGCACCCCGGGGTTCTGTGGGGTCCGGGCCGCCGACCCGAACGCGATCTGTCTCGTGCTGCGCAGCGGTCGCTTCCGCCATCAGCCCGACGCCGCGATCCGCGATGGGAGCCCCGGCAGCGACTTCGTCGGCGACAACATCGATGAGCGCTGGGGGAAGGGGCAGGTCGTCGCGACCCAGATCCAACCCGGCGGCGAAGCGACGTTGTGGGTACGAGTGGAAAATGACGGTCGCGTCCTCGAGCGGTTCGCCGTGAGCGCCCCCGGCGCCTTCGAGGGGTGGCGCGTCAAGTTCTCCTACCTCGGGGACAACGTGACGTCTGCGATCCGGGCGGGTCGATATCACACGCCGCTCATGGCGCCCGACGCGTTCGTGTTGCTCAAGCTGCGGATGCACCCGGGTGGTGGGCAACCACTCGGATCACGCGCCATCGCCCTCGTGCGGATCCGGTCGGGCCGCGACGGTGAGCTGGTGGATGCGGTGCGGGCAAAGGTGCACGTCGCGGCCTAGCGACACCGGTGACGTCGCGTTGGGGGCCGGCCGGACCCCCGAGCGACGGTCATGCCTAGCAGCAGTCCGGCGGGCAACAGCCTTCGTTGTCGAAACGCATCGGGAGCACCTCCTCTCGACGGACTCAACGCATCGATGGACGTCGATACGTTGACAGATACATCGATAAACGTCAATATGTGGTGATGAAGCTGATCCAAGCGCTCGACGACGTGTCGTGTTGCGCGCCGCTGGCCCAGGCCACGATGAGCCAAGCCGAGGTGATCGCGACGGCCCGATTGTTCAAGGCACTGGGGGACCCGAACAGGGTCCGCATCGTGCATACGCTTGTGCGCTCGGCGGAGCCGGTGTGCGTGTGCGACGTCAACGACGAGCTCGATGTGTCCCAGCCAACCGTGAGCTTCCACCTGAAGAAGTTGCTGGACGCCGGTCTGCTTCGGCGCGAACAGCGGGGCGTGTGGGCGTACTACTCGATCGACCCGGACGCGGCGGCGCGGATCCGGGACGTGTTGGACCTGGGGATGCCTCGATGAGCGATCTGCGTGAACAGGTGCGGCAGCGCTACGCGCGCGCCGCCACGACGGTGCGGTCGGGTGCCGGCCGGGCCGAGCGCGGCTCCTTCGTCGGCTGTATCGCCGGCGCGCTGTCCTTCGCGGAGTACGACGAGGGCCTGCGCGCTGCCGGTTTCGCCGACGTGGATATCGCCAAGACCCACGAGCTGACCGATGGGATGTACGGCGCGATCATCCGCGCCACCAAGCCCGCTTGAAACCCTTGCGGCGCTTGGCACCCTGATCCCCGCATCGGTCGCCGGCCCATCACGGAACCGGCTTTGACGCGCGCGCGCCCCCGCGGGTAACCTTGACCAGCGGTCGGCCCGTGCGGGCCGACATCTTTCACGTATGAAGACCTACTCTCCGAAGCCTGATCACATCGTGCGCCGCTG
>JANMPG010000101.1:0-1931 GCA_031369745.1 Actinomycetes bacterium | reverse complement strand
GCTAGTGTTCGTCGACCCGTCGATGCCGTCAACGTTCACCATGTTCGGCAACACGTGGGACGACGGCTCGAGCGTCGTCGACATGCGTCGCTCCGAGAAGGAGCTCGCACAGATCGGTTCGTACGGGTCGATCCCGACGATCGCGCTTACGCAGGCTTTCGTGGGGGACACCGAGGCGCCGACCTCGTTCAAGCGGAAGTGGCCTCGACTGCACGCAGACCTCGCGTCACGCTCCACCGACTCGGTGCACCTGATCGCGCTCGATGCCGGCCACATGATCCAGGACGACTCGCCCGACCTGGTAACTGCCGCGATCGACGAGGTGCTCACCGCCGTGCGCACCGGGAAGCCACTGAAGGCTTGCGACGATCGGTTCGCCGATGTCGGCGGCGCCTGCGCCTGACCTACTCGGAACGCTCCCTGATCAGGAAGAACGTCTCCATCGGCCCCTTGCCCTTCACATCGATCGGACCGCGCGGCGACCCAGCGTCCGCATGATCAGAGCTCCACCGGCTCGGGCGCATGCCACACGGCCTCGACGTTGTTCTGATGAAGGTCGCTGACGAATGCCGCGTAATACCGCTCGGAGTACTGCGTCCAGACTCCCGGCTCGCCGCGGACGGTCGCACCGTTCGCGACGGCGGCCGCGAAGAACGCATCCACTGCGTCCCGACCGCCGGCAGAGAACGCAACATGCGCCGCCGTGGTCACGGGCTCCCCACGGCAGATCGTGAAGTCGTCCAGGTCCTCGGCCCCGTAGGAGACGCAGTCGTCCTGAACGAAAAGCTCCTCGTAGCCGAGTGGGGCGAGGGCGGCGGTATAGATACGGCGGCTCGCGTCCAGGTCCGTCACGACGAAGAGCACGTGATCGACGACGACGCGGCGAACCTCCATCGGTTCACGCTATCAACGCCAGCTCGCCGTGATGCCCGAGGGTTCAGGAATGTCCCTCCCCCTCAGGCAGAACCCATCGATCCCTCGGTCACTTCCCCCTTGTGCGCCGCGAAGGCCGCCAGGACTTCATCCTTCTCACGCGAAGGGACCCCGAAGTGATCGAGCGTGCGCCCCAGCTCAGCCGCGACCTCATCGAACTCCTCCGGGGCGATGCGGAGGTCGCGATGGGCCTCTTCCAGCCCGAGAGGGGTACTCCCTGGCACCGTGGCAGCAAACGTGAAGGGTCCACCCGCGACGTTGCAAACCCACAGCGTGCGCATGAACTTCAGCCCTGGCAGCCGGTCTAGCTGGTCGGTATGCCACTCGCGAAGCTCAGGGTTCTTCGATGCCCGGCCAACAATTGGATTCTGAACGACCGCATCGCTGAAGTGATCAATCACCGCAGCGATGGCGAATGCGCCACCCAATCGTTCGTACAAGCTCGGCTCTGCCATGCTCGTCCCCTCCTCCGTTCCACGCATTGCGGCCGCCACGTACCTGGAGGGTCTACGAGCGGCACCCGGGGGCGGTTCATTCTCTCGCGCGATCCGGGAGAGACGGCACCCGGCTCCCCCAGTGTGCGGCGATGCTCCTACAGGGACTTGCTCATCGCAACGTTGTTCTCCTCGAACCCGAGCGATCGGTAGAGGCTGCGCGCGACGTCGTTGCGGGCTCCAACGCGAAGGGCGATGCGGGCGAGTCCCCGCCGTCGTGCCTCTTCCTCGGCGAAGACCATCGCCGCCTTGCCGTAGCCACGGCTGCGATAGGGCGCGTCGACATCGATGTCGTACACGACCAGGGTCGGCTGATACGCATCGCGACGCTCGACCAGCCACAGGTGGCCCACCGTCTCGCGTTCGACCTCGATCACGAACACGGAGTGTTCGGCGGACCGATGCCCGTCGATCTCCGCAACCGCTTGCGCTCTCGCCTCATCCGCCGACAGCCCGAAGTCCCGGACCAGCTCCTCAGCGTAGTCGTCCCGCAGGAGTGGCAGC
>JANMPG010000083.1:0-16466 GCA_031369745.1 Actinomycetes bacterium | reverse complement strand
TTCCCGAACTATCGCCAGCTGCTTCCCGACACGCATGAAAGCCGGCTGACGGTGTCGCGCCAGCAGTTGCTCGACGCGGTGCGTCGCGTCGGCTTGCTGGCGCGCGACTCCACCCCCGTGCGCCTGGAGTTCAATGCGCTGGGCGTGAAGCTCTCATCCAGTTCGCCCGACCTCGGGCAGGCTGTCGAAACGGTCGAGGCCCGCTACGAGGGCGAGGACATCACGGTCGCGTTCAACCCGCAGTACGTGATCGATGGCCTGACCGCCGCCGTGGGCGAATCGGTGCGCCTTGATGTGCGCGACGGTTTGAAACCGGGCGTGGTCCACGGCGAGACCGACGGTTTCACCTACCTCGTGATGCCCGTGCGCTTGCCCGCAGCGGTCTCATAACGGTTCGGGCGCAACGCTTCCCGGACCATGCGCCTTCACTGGCTCGAGCTGCGCGACTTCCGTAATCACACGCATACCAAACTCGATGCGATCCCCGAGGGGTTGCTGGTCGCTGTGGGGGCCAACGGCGAGGGCAAGACGAACCTGCTCGAAGGGATGCATTTCCTGTACGCGTCGAGTAGTCCGCGCGCATCGGCGAGCGAGCCGATTGTACGTCGAGGCGCCGACGCTGGTTATGTGCGCGGTGAGTTCCTCACCACCGATGCAAAGGTCCTGGTGGAGGTCGAGATCCGCGCGCGCGGTGCGAACCGCGTACAGGTCAACCGATCGCCGATCCGTCGCCGACGCGATCTACGAAAGCACGTGCGTTCGGTGATGTTCGGCCCGTTCGACCTGCCGGTTGTCACCGGCGATCCTGCACGCCGCCGAGCCTTCATGGACGAGGTCGTCATCGCGCTCGTTCCCGCATCGGACACCCTGACGACCACATACGAGCGGGTGCTCCGCCAGCGCAATCGACTCTTGAAGGAGCATGAGGGACGCGGCGCGCCGGCCGGGCTCGAAACGTGGGACGAGCAGTTGGTGCATGCGGGCGCAGCGGTGATCGAAGCGCGGGCGGCCGCCATCACCGCCATCGCGAGCGCGGCGTCCACGGTGTTCAACGATGTGGCGGGGTACCCGCTCCACGTGCGCTACGACCCCGATGTCCAGCCGCAGGGCGACGTCGCGGAGAACTTCCGTCGCCAGCTCGCGGATCGCCGGCCCGATGAGCTCCAGCGTCGAAGCTCGCTGGTCGGCCCGCACCGCGACGACCTCGAGCTCGCCGTCCGCGACCTCGGAGCCAGGGGTTTCGCGAGCCACGGGGAAACCTGGGTTGCCGCCCTGTCCTTGCGTCTCGGGCTGGCTGAGGCGGTGGGAGAGGCCATCGGTGAGGCGCCGCTGGTCGTCATCGACGATCCCTACAGCGCGCTGGACCCGATCAGGCGAGATCGCGTGGCGTCGCGGCTCGCTGCGCGCCCGGGACAGGTCGTGATCAGCGTGGCGGACGACGCCGACGTGCCTGCGCAGGCCACCCAGGTCTGGGACGTGCGCGCCGGCGCCGTCACCGTGCGAGGCTAGGCTCATGCCACACTCCACCGGTTTCGGGCGGCGCCGCGACTCGCGAAGTAGCGACCTCGTGCCGATCGGCGACATCGTCGACCGCTTGTTGCAGGAGGACGTCTTCCAGCGGGGGATGCCCATCGCGACACTGTTGCAAGCATGGCCCGCGCTCGTCGGTGAGCGACTGGGTGAGGCTACGACGCCGGTGTCGCTCGAGGGTGGCGTCTTGGTCGTGCGTGCGTCCGACGGGCCCTGGGGAGCACAGGCGAAGTACCTGGCGGAAGAGATCAGGGTACGGGCCGACGAGGCCCTCGGCGGCGGCAGCGTCACGAGCATCCGCATCGTCGTCGGTGGAGCGCAAAACCGCAGGTCAGAGAGCTGATTTCGGCGCCTCGCCTACGGTCACCGGGCGCCTTCGTCCGGTAAGATAGACGGGTTCGTGCCGGCACCCCCCGCGCACGCTCCCTGCACGTCGCGTCGGTTTCGCGCGGCCCCGATCGGAGGACGTTTGGCAACGGTAGCGAAAGCAGCGACCAAGCCCGAAAAGGCGCCCAAGGGATCGAAGAACGCCGGGTACGACGCGCAGAACATCCAAGTTCTCGAAGGCTTGGAGCCGGTCCGAAAGCGGCCCGGCATGTACATCGGGACCACGAGCGTCCGCGGTCTGCACCACCTCGTGTACGAGGTTGTCGACAACGCGGTCGATGAAGCGATGGCGGGTTTCTGCGATCGCATCGTGATCACGCTGCACACCGACGGTTCGGCCAGCGTGCTGGACAATGGGCGCGGCATCCCGGTCAAGCCGATCCCCGGTGCGAAGGATCGACGATCTGCGCTCGAGGTCGTCTTGACCGTGCTGCACGCCGGCGGGAAGTTCGGCGGCGGCGGGTACGCGATCTCCGGTGGGTTGCACGGCGTCGGCGTGTCGGTGGTGAACGCGTTGTCCGAGAAACTTGAGGTCGACGTTCGCCGCGACGGCTTCAGCCACACGATGGCGTTTTCCCGAGGCAAGGTCACGAAGAAGCTCACCAAGGGCAAGGCGGCGCACAAGACGGGCACGATGGTGCGCTTTTGGCCCGACCCCGAGATCTTCACCGAGACCGTCGAGTTCAAGAAGGAGATCTTGACCGAGCGGCTCCATGAGCTGAGCTTCTTGAACAAGGGCGTCGAGATCCAGCTCGTCGATGAGCGCGACGGCTCCAAGGAGATCCACAAGGCCACCGGCGGTCTCGTGGACTTCGTGAAGTACCTCGCGGAAGGCAAGGACAGCCTCAACCGGATCATCCCCGTGGAGTACAAGGGCGATGACGGCGAGGTCGAGATCGCGATGCAGTGGACCAACGCGTACAGCGAAGCGGTTCACTCGTTCGCGAACACGATCAATACGCACGAAGGCGGTATGCACGAGGAGGGGTTCAAGAAGTCCCTTACCAACGTGTTGAACCGCTACGCCCGCGCGAAGGGCTGGCTGAAGGAGAAGGAAGACAACCTGATCGGCGAGGACGTTCGCGAAGGGTTGATCGCGATCATCTCGGTCAAGCTGCGCGACCCGCAGTTCGAAGGCCAGACCAAGACCAAGCTCGGCAATGCCTCGATGCGTTCGCTCGTCGAAACGACGGTGAACGCGCAGTTCGCAGAGTGGCTGGAAGAGCACCCAGGCGAGGGCAAGCGCATCGCCCAAAAGACCCAGGAGGCCGCGAAGGCCCGCATGGCCGCCAAGCAAGCGCGCGATCTCACCCGCCGCAAGTCGTTCCTGGAGTCGGGGTCGCTGCCGGGCAAGCTTGCCGACTGTCAGCTGACCGACCCGGCGGTATGCGAGATCTACATCGTCGAGGGCAACTCGGCGGGCGGTTCGGCCAAGAGTGCGCGCGATCGCGCCACACAGGCCATCTTGCCGATCCGCGGCAAGATCTTGAACGTGGAGAAAGCCCGGCTGCACAAGACGCTGGAGAACATCGAGATCCAGGCCTTGATCACCGCGATAGGCACGGGCATCCACGAAGAGTTCGATCTGGAGAAGGCCCGCTATCACAAGATCGTGCTGATGGCCGACGCCGACGTCGACGGCGCACACATCCGCACGCTGTTGCTGACCTTCCTGTTCCGCAACATGCCGCAGCTGATCGATGCGGGCTACATCTATCTCGCGCAGCCGCCGTTGTACCTGCTCAAACAGGGCAAGCAGGAGCTGTACTTCTACACCGAGCGCGAGTGGGATACGTGGCGCGCGAAGAATGCCGCGGGCACGAAGCTCGAGCCGCAACGGTTCAAGGGCCTGGGCGAGATGAACGCCGAGCAGTTGTGGCGCACCACGATGGATCCCGAGCAGCGCACGCTGTTGCAGGTCAACCTCGACGACGCGGTCACGGCTGATCGCTTGTTCAGCGTGCTGATGGGCGAAGACGTCCCGTCCCGCAAGGCGTTCATCGAGGCGAACGCGAAGTACGTCCAGAACTTGGACGTGTAGATCACCGAGAGCCAGGAGCGCAAAGCCTGATGTCACAGAACCTGTTCGCGGGGCGCGTCGAGCCCATCCAACTCGAAGACGAGATGCAGCGTTCCTACCTCGACTATGCGATGTCGGTCATCGTGTCTCGCGCCCTGCCGGATGTGCGCGATGGGTTGAAGCCGGTACAGCGCCGCATCTTGTGGTCGATGGTCGAGTCGGGGCTGCGCCCCGATCGCCCGCACCGCAAGTCGGTCGCCGCCGTCGGTGAGGTGCTGAAGAAGTACCACCCGCACGGCGACCAGTCCGTCTACGACGCGTTGGTGCGCATGGCACAGGACTGGGTCATGCGCGCGCCGTTGATCGACGGCCACGGCAACTTCGGCTCGGTCGACGGCGACCCGCCGGCCGCCTACCGATACACCGAGGCGCGGCTCGCGCCCATGGCGATGGAGCTGCTCCGCGACATCGACTCCGAGACCGTCGAGTTCGTGCCGAACTTCGACGGCTACGAACAGCAGCCGGTGGTGTTGCCCGGCCGTTATCCGAACCTGCTGGTCAACGGGGCCGCCGGCATCGCGGTCGGCATGGCGACCAACATCCCCCCGCACAACCTCGGCGAGATCATCGACGCCACCACGCATTACCTCGATCACCCGGAGTCCACGACCGAGGACCTGATGAAGTTCGTCAAGGCACCCGACTTCCCGACGGGGGCCACGATCATGGGCCGCCAGGGCATCAAGGATGCCTACGAGACGGGCCGCGGCTCGATCAAGGTGCGCGCGGTCTGCACGGTGGAGGAGGGCACGCAGAACCGCTCCAACATCGTTGTGACCGAGCTGCCATATCAGGTGAACAAGGCGCGGTTGGCCGAAAAGGTCGCCGACCTCGTGCGCTCGGGCAAGATCAAGGACATCGCCGATGTGCGCGACGAATCCAACCGCAAGGGCATGCGCTTGGTCATCGTGTGCAAGCGCGGAGCCAACGCGCAGGTCGTGCTGAATCAGCTGTACAAGCAGACGCAGCTCCAGGAGAACTTCAGTGTGATCATGCTGTCGCTCGTCGACGGCATCCCGCGCACGCTCACTCTGGCCGAGATGGTCGGCTACTACGTCGACCACCAGGTCGACGTGATCACCCGTCGCACCGAATACGACAAGCGCAAGGCCGAGGAGCGCGACCATATCGTCCTCGGGTTGTTGATCGCCCTCGATCATCTCGACGAGGTCATCAAGATCATCCGCGCGTCGCAAGACGCCGACGAAGCCCGCACCAAACTGATGAAGAAGTTCAAGCTGAGCGAGATCCAGGCCAATCACATCCTGGACATGCCGCTTCGCCGTCTCACCCGCCTCGCGCGCGAAGAGCTTCAGACCGAGCACGCGGAGCTGCTGAAGAAGATCACGTACCTCGAGTCCCTGCTCAAAGATCCGAAGAAGCTGCGCGGCGTGATCTCGACCGAGCTCGCAGAGATCCGCAAGAAGCACGCGAACCCACGCCGGACGCAGATCAGGGCCGACGTCGGCGACCTCGACATCGAAGACCTGATCGCAGAAGAAGATGTCGTCATCACGGTCAGCCGTGCCGGCTACGTCAAGCGCCAGCCGATCGATGCCTTCAAGCGCCAAGGCCGTGGCGGCAAGGGCGTCAAGGGCGCAACCCTCAAGGAGGAAGACGTGATCAAGAACGTCTTCCTCACCACGACCCACCACTGGTTGCTGTTCTTCACCTCCAAGGGCAAGGTCTACCGGGTCAAGGCGCACGAGGTGCCCGAGAACACGCGTCAGGCGCGTGGCCTCTACGCGGCGAACCTCCCGGGTGTGCAGGTGAGTGCCGACGAGCGCGTATCGGCCGTCCTGGACCTCAAGGAGTACGAGAAGGGCCGATACCTGTTGTTCGCAACGCGAGGGGGCCAGGTCAAGAAGACCAAGCTGCCCGAGTACGACTCACCGCGCACAGGCCTCGCTGCGATCAACTTGAAGGAGGGCGACGAGCTGATCGACGTGAAGCTCACGGCCGGGGACGACAACGTGTTCCTGGTGTCGCGCAAGGGGCAGACGATCCGGTTCAAAGAGTCGCTCGCCCGCCCGATGGGGCGTGCCACGGCCGGCGTGATCGGTATGCGCCTGGCCGAGGACGACGAGGTCATCTCGCTCGCATTGCAGTCCGAGGGCGAAGAGATGATCAGCGTGTCGCAGAACGGGTACGGCAAGCGATCCAAGCTGGCCGACTATCCGCCCAAGGGCCGTGGTGGCAAGGGCGTGATCGGCCACCAGATCACCAAGAAGACCGGGCTGCTCGCCGGCGCGTTCATCGGCTCCAAGGACCAGGATCTGCTCACGATCTCATCGGCGGGCAAGGTGCAGCGTGTTGCCGCCGAAGAGATCAGGCGCGTGGGGCGCAGCTCCCAGGGCGTGCGGACGATGCGCGTGGAGCCCAAGCAGACGGTGGCTGCGATCGCGCCGGTCGTCCTACAGATGGACGAGGACTGACCCCCCCGAACGAGCCAGCCCGACCGGGTCGGATGGACGAGGCGGTGCTCGAACCGTCGTGGGAAGATGGCGCACCGTGACCCTCCCCGACTGGCCGCAGCTGCGCGAGCGCATGCTCGCCCCGAAGCCGCCGTTCGCGTTCACCGCCTACGCGATCGGCCGCGACCCGCTGAAGGTGCGCTACGACGGCGCCGGAACGTTCCTGATCGCCGAGACCGGTACGCGGTTGGTGGGTGAGGCGTGGATCACCTCGGCTGTCGAGCCCCATCGGTTCGTGCGGCTCCGAGAGGCCTTCGGCGAGGTCACGGGCAGAGACACCGAGGCGGTGCGCCCCTGCGTCATCGCCGAGGTCCGTGGCCTCCGCGGCGCGACCACGACGATGCGTTTGTGGGTGGACGAAGAGGTCGGGTGCATCGTTCGCATGGAGCGGGTCGATGATCCGGCTCCGCTGGTCGTGCTCGACGAGCTCGAGATGGGTCCAGATCACTCCCCGCCTTCGGTCTCGGGCAACGGCACCGACGAGAACACCCGCCACAGCGCTACGTCGTAGACGGTTTTGAGCGCCCCGGCCACGACCCACGGCGCTCCGATCGCAACGCGCATCAGCAAAGTGCCGACCAGGGGCCCGAACGGCCGGGCGACGTAGCGGGCGCTGTTGGTCATCGCAGCGGCCGCGGTCCGTTCCCGCGGGTCGACCATCGCTGCGATGTACGCCTGTCGTGTGGGCACATCCATCTGGGACAACGCGAAGCGAAGGAGCAGCACGGCGATCGCGATCGGCAGTGTTGGCGCGAGCGGGATCAACATCAACAAGATGTTGGACGGCAGGTGCGTGAACACCATCGTGTTGAGCAGGCCGGCGTGCATCGCGATCCGCGGCGCGATGACCGATGACCCCGCCTGGAGCAAGCCCGCACAGAAGAACACGGCCGACATCAGTTCCTGGCTCGCCCCGAACTGGGTTTCGAACCAGAACACGATGAATACCGTGATGACGAACCCGCCCGCGAACGCGTCGAGCGCGAACAGCCCGGCGAGCTTCGTTACCGTCGAGCGCGATCGTTCCAACGGCGCTTGCGTTGCAGCGGACTGTGTCTCCAGCGCCGGGGAGAGCCCGTGAGCCAGCCACACGCAGACCGCGGCACCGACCGGGAACAACAAGAACCACACGCGTCCTGTCGGCGTGTTCGACCAGACGCGCTGGACGAACGCCGGCCCGCCGGCCAGCAGTGCGCCCAGACCTCCGGCCAGGTACGCCACCGCGTTGTAGCGTCCGAAGACGCGCAGTCGTGTGTCGGCCGGTGCTTGGCCGATCATCCCCTGTTCCAGCGTGGTCAGGGGCCCGTTCTCGTTCGCGTCCGTCGACATGACGCCGAGCAGGGCGAGCACGACCAAGATCCACAGCTTCTCCGTTGCGGCGAACGCGAGCCCCACGAGCCCCATCAACGCGAGCAGGCCGGTATACGTGCGGCGTCGACCCAGGCGGTCGCCGGTGAGCCCGACGGCGATGGCGGCGATCGCCATCCCGGCCAAGATCGCAGCCCCCAAGATCCCGACCTGCAGATGCGAGGCGTTGTTGGCGGCCAGCGTCGATCCGAGGATCACGGCACCGAACCCGTACAAGAACGCGCGAACCGCTTGGATGCCGAGGATCCGTCGAAGATCGGGCGCGAGATCGGGCGCGGACGGATCGATCGTCGGGGAGCTCACCACACCCCGATCAATGCCCAGAAGGCCACGATCGCCGCGGTGACGCCGACGACCAAGCCCAGCATCGAGGCCACGACCCCGAGGACCGGGTGGTCAGCCCCGGCCATGAGTCCACGGCGAGCCTGGGCCCCACCCCGGATCGATACTGCGGCGCAGGAGATCACCCCGAGTTCGAATGCCGCCTCGCGGGCGCCTTGCGGGGTGGCGGCCACCAGCCCGACGGTCGCCGGCAGGAGCAAGACGCCGGCGAGGCTCGTCCACATCCCCCGTCGCACATCGGTGTTCCCGGGTTTGGCGACGCGCTCGTCCACGGGCGCATCATGCCAAGTCGCTCGCTTCTCGGCGAGCCGGTGTGGTCGTTCAGGCCGAACGCAGGCCGCGCAGTGCGACCAGCCGACGGATCTTCAGTCGGGCCGCGCCGTAGGTGAGGTCGGCAGCGCCCTCGTCGCCTGCGCGCCCCTCCAAGTGCGAGAGGGTTCGCTGCTGGCTGGCGGTGGCGGGCTCAACGAAGAAGCTCCTGATCACCATCGCCGCCTCGCCCTGGGTGAACGTCGGGTCGAAGAACAGTCCGAACTCCTCGCACAGGAACCGGAGGTAGCCAGCCATGTCCACCGTCATCGGCCCTTTGCTGCGTTCGAGGTCGGCGAGATCCTCATCCAGCGCCACACCCCACAGCACCTGCGTGTCGACCCCGAAGTCGTCGACCACGCAGAGGTAGCACCACGACGGGTCCATGCCGTGCGCGCATCCGGTCATCCCCGGAATATCGGCATCGGCCCCGCACGTCTTGACGGATGGCTCCGCACGCGACCCGTATGCTCGCTGCGTGGACACCCTCGTGGGCTGGGTCGCCGTAGCGCTCGCCGTCGCCGGGTTCGTGCTCGCGATGCGCAGCGGCCGGGAACGTCTGTCGCGCCGAGGGCTCGATGTGGTGCTCGCTGCCACCGGCGTGTGTGCGGCGATCGGCGGACTCCTGATCGTCGGTGACGTCGACACGTGGTCCTGGATCGTTGCGCCGGTCGCGCTGGCGGTTGGAGCTGTTGCCCAGGAACGCGCACTGTTCGCTCCGGGCGGCCCGTTTCGAACCTGATCCGTTGCGGGTGCTTGCCCTAGACCGGGCGTACCCTTAGAACTTCGGGAGTAAGGATGACGACGACGGCCGAAGAACCCAAGACCGAACAGCCGACGGTTGATCCCGCGATCGACGTCGAGCTCGCCACCTCACCCACGACACGGGTGCAGCCTTCGCGTGCCCGCACGAAGCCGATCGCGCGGGGCAACCGCCGAACCCGTGTCACCGTCCGCCGGTTCGGGTTGCTGTCCGTGTTCAAGTTCGCCTTGATCTTTTCCGTCTGCGCGGTCATCGTGGCGTGGCTCGCGTTCATGCTGATCTTCTTCGCCCTACAGGCCGCTGGGGTGACGGACACCGTCTCCTACTGGATCGATTGCGTGATCAACGGATCGGACGGCACGAAGCGATGTGTCGCCTCCGGGATCGACGGGGTCCAGCTGTTCTCCTGGTTGTTCGGCGCGGGGCTGGTGCTCGCCGCCGCGTCGGCCGTGTTGTGGACCTTCATGGCGTTGATCTACAACCTGATCGCCGACATCGTGGGTGGCGTCGAGGTTGTGCTCGCTGAGAAGCCGTCCTGATCGCCGCGGCGCCGCCGACGTTTGACACCCTTTCGAAACCGCCTCTACCCTGGCGAACCCGTGTTCACGGGCCTGTAGCTCAGCTCGGTTAGAGCGCTTCCCTGATAAGGAAGAGGTCGATGGTTCAAGTCCATCCAGGCCCACAACCGGCGGTCATCGCCAGCTCCCGTCGCCGCCGCAGGCCGCAGGGCACTTCGCGGTGGCGCAGGCCACGGTGCTAGGCTGGTTTCCCTGACGAACAAGCATCGTTGGTTCGAAACCGACCAGACCTGTCCATCGTCCGAAAGGGGAATCCGATGGCTGACGAAACCGAAGGCAAGAAGAAGAAGGGGTTCTTCCGCAGACTGGTGAAGATCACGGCGATCTTGGCCGCGATCGGCGCGGCGCTGATGTTCTGGAAGCGCAAGCAAGGCGCGGACCTTGACGACGTCGAGTGGCAGGAGCTGCCCCCGCCCGCCGGGGGCTAGGCCCCGCTCGACCCGAGCGTGCACATGAGCCCGCGCCGAAGGCGCGGGCTCATGTGTTGTTAGGCTCCGCGCGTGACTGATCCGTGGACGCTCGCGCGAGACAAGGCGGCTGGGGCTCGCGTGACGCTCGCTCCGCTCACGACCGTGGAGGACGCGGACCTGGTCAACCAGGTGATCGAGGCCACCTGGGGTGGCCAGCACATGGATCGCGAGGTGGTTCGCGCCCTTGCGATCAGCGGCAACGTCTCGTGGGGAGCGTTCGACGCTGAACGGCTGATCGGGTTCGTGCTCGGCTGGGTCGGCGTCGATCGCGTCGGACTGCACGTGCACTCCCACATGCTCGCGGCGATCCCCGATCGCCGACACCGAGGCGTTGGCGAGGCGTTGAAGCTCGCGCAACGCGCCCAGGCGCTGGAGCAAGGGATCGAGGTCGTGCGCTGGACTTTCGATCCGCTGGTGGCGAGGAACGCCTGGCTGAACCTCGGCAAGCTCGGTGTCGTGATCGACGGGTTCGCTCGCAACTTCTACGGCGACATGACCGACTCGATCAACAAAGGGGAGCGCAGCGACCGCTTCACGGTGGTGTGGCCGCTGCGTCGAGCGCCGGGTCCGCGCGTGGTCGCGGTCGATCCGGTCGACCTGCTGACGCGTTCGTCCGACGAGCTGGCGCTGCCGCAACTCGAGCCGACGGAGCCCGTGGGCGCCGCAGTCATCGAGGTGCCAGCGGAATACCACGACGTTCGCCTCGCGGACCCCGGCCTCGGCGCTGCGTGGCGCGACGCGATCGCCGAGGCCGCCGAGCGATGTCTCGACGCCGGTTTGCAGGGCGTGGCGTTCGATCGATCTCGATCCGCATATCTGTTCGCCCGACCCGAGGCGATCGAAGGTGGCCTATGAGCACGATCCGTGCGATCGAGCTGCTCTTGGTCGAGCTGCCGCTGGTCCGACCGTTCCGCGTGTCGTTCGGCACCTCGACGGGGAAGCAGTGCGTGATCGCCCGGGTGCGCACCGACGACGCTGAGGGCTGGGGGGAGTGCGTCGCCGACGACGGCTACCCGGGCTTTTCCGGAGAGTGGAACGAAGGCGTGTGGACGCTGCTTCGCGACGTCCTCGGGCCTGCCCTGCTTGCATCCGAGGACGTCACGATCGACAACGTGGAAGATCGCCTGCGCTTCGTCCGGGGCAACCCGATGGCCAAGGCGACCTTGATCGACGCGGTGCTCGACGTCGAGCTGCGCGCCGCCGGGCGCTCGCTCGCGGCGTTCCTGGGAGCCGACAAGACACACGTCGCGTGCGGCGTTTCGATCGGGATCGCCGACACGACCGACGAGCTGCGCACGCAGGTCGACGAGCACCTCGAGCAGGGCTACCAGCGCATCAAGCTGAAGATCATGCCCGGCCTCGATGTCGAGCGCGTCGCCGCGATCCGTGCCGATCACCCCGGCATCCTGTTGTCGGTCGATGCGAATGCCGCGTACACGTTGCGAGACCTCGACGTGTTCCGCGCCCTCGACGCGTTCGACCTGCTGATGCTCGAGCAGCCTCTGCATCACGAGGACCTCGTGCAGCACGCCCGGTTGCAAGCGCAGATCTCGACCGCGATCTGTCTGGACGAGTCGATCCGATCGGCCGCCGATGCCGGGGCGGCGATCGAGCTTGCCGCGTGTCGGATCGTGAACATCAAGCAGGGTCGCGTCGGTGGGGTGCTCGAGGCACGCCGCGTGCATGACGTCGCGGCCGCGGCGGGTATCCCCGTGTGGTGTGGAGGCATGCTGGAAACCGGCCTGGGTCGCGCGACCAACCTGGGTCTTGCGGCGATGCCGAACTTCCTGCTGCCGGGGGACACGAGCGCGTCGGCGAGGTATTTCGCCGAGGACCTGACCGAACCCTTCGTCGTGAACCGAGACGGCACGATGCTCGTGCCAACGGGGCCAGGCATCGGCGTCGAGCCGCGGCCCGAACGGCTCGCGGCCTGCACCGTTCGTCGCGAGCTGCTCACGAAGTCCACCTGACCTACGCGGTGCGTGGGCTCTGCCGGTCTACGCTTGCTGTTCCCCTTCTCACCGCAAGGAGTTTCGATGAGTGACCATATGCCGCCCGAGCCGCCCGAACGCCCCGAGGATCTCGGCGAGGTGTTGCCGGCGCCGCCCGATGCCCAGATGAGCGAGGTGCCGCCGGCGTCGAGCGCGACGGATGCTCCGAAGCGTCGCAGGGGTCGCGCCGCGGTGATCGCGCTGATCGCCGTGCTCGTGCTGGCGGGAGGCGCCGCGGCAGCCGGCTATCTCTTCTTGCGTGGAGCGCCGGAAGCCGTGCTGGACAAGGTGCCTGCGACCGCCGACGTTGTCGTGGTCGCGCACCTGGACCCCGGCGCGTCGCAGAAGATGAACCTGTTCCGCATGACGGACCAGTTCCCCGTCTTGGGCACGCGCGAGGAGTTGTTCCGTCAGCTGAACGGGACGCTCGACGACATGCTCACCGGGAGCGGGCTCACCCACGACGATCTGTCGTGGGTCGGTGGTGAGGCAGGCGGGTATGTCGACATCAACTCCGGGTCCGGCACGCCCGCCTACGCCGTACTCATCGCGACCGACGACACGGCAGCGACGAGCGACACGATGCGAGCCGTGCGTGATTCGTCCGGAGCCTCCTACCAGTCGGTCGAGATCGACGGGGTCGAAAGCTGGGTCGCGACCGGTTCTGACCAGCCGGCGATGGCCGTCGTTGACGGTGTTGCGGTGTTCGCGAGCGACGAGGACGAGATGCGGGCCGTGATCTTGACGGCGAGCGCCGGCGGCGACGGAGCCATCGCGAACGATCCGATCTTCGAAGGAGTCATGGACCGACTTCCCGCCGACAACCTCGGCTTCGCCTACATGAACTACCAGCAGCTGCTGGAGGCGGTCACATCGCTTCCCGGCTTCGGCGCCGGATCGTTGACCGGGCTCGATCAGCTCCAGGCGACGCAGGGGCTCGGCATCGCGCTGTCCGCCGGTCCCGACGGCCTGTCTCTTGACTCGGTCACCACGACCGATCCGTCGAAGCTGACGCCCGCGCAGACGGACTCGCTGGCCGCGAGCGATGGCCCGAATCCGCTGATCGACCTCGTGCCGGCCGACGCGTACGCGATGGCGGCCCTGAGCGGTGCTGCGACCGGTGTCGATCAGGCCCTCGAGCAGGTGGCCCGGTCGGATCCGAAGTCGGCTCGCATGCTCCAGCGGCTCCACTTGGTGGGGCCAGACGGTGTGCTCAACCATCTCACCGGTAACCTTGCCTACCAGGTCGGTCCCGGCACGGGGCTGCTCCCCGTCGGCGGATCGGTGCTGATCGGTGTGGACGACGCAGATGCCGTGCAGTCGTGGCTGGACGCCAACCTGCAACGGTTGCTCGACGAGACGAACGCGACCGATGCGATCGGTGCGCCGTGGAAGACCGAGGACTACAACGGCGTGACGATCACCTACACCGAATCACTGCTTGCCCCGGTCGGGGTCGCCTACGGGGTGGTCGACGGGGCGCTCGTGATCGCCACCTCGCCCAAGTCCGTGGAGCAAGCCGTAGACCTCAGCCAAGGAGCGGGCGGGATCGCGACCGATCCGAGTTACGCGACCGCCATCGGCGCCATGCCGGGCAGCGAGAGCGTGACCTATATCGATGTGCAGGCGATACTGACTGCAGTGCAAGCCGTATTGCCCGGAGAGGCGTACCAGCAGTTCCTGGACGCCGGCGGCAGGAACCTGCAGCCGATCACCGCGGTCGCGGCTGGGAGCGAATCCGACGAGAACGGCTCGAGCGCGAGGTTCTTGATCCAGATCCCTTGATCGTGCTGTCGCCGGCGCGAAAAAGTGACAAGAACGCGCGTGCCGGCTTGACCACGAGTTGGAGCCCGTTGTAGAAACGAAGTGAGAAGTCGCTGGGGCCCTCGGGTTCCGGCGGCTTCTCACTTTGCATGCAGGGTTCCTTGCGGCCGGGCTACGTGTGCGCGACGATGTGGCTCGCTTGCGGAGTCCTTCCCTGTCCCCTCCGTGTGCGCCGAACATGAAGAAGCACGTGGTGCAAACCGAAGCGCTGGAGATCGTCGACGAAGAGGGTCACGTCCGGTTGCGTCTCGGCGTCTCGCACGATCAGCAGCCCTTCTTGTCGATGCTTGACCTCAGCGGCGTCGTGCGTGCCCGTTTTGGGGTCCAGGGCGACGGCTCGGCCGGGATCGCGATCGGCGATGAGAACGGCAAGATCCGAGCCACCATGGGCCTGGCCTCCGACGGCTCCGCTTCCCTCGCCTTCGGAGACAAGACGGGCCGGATGCGGGCGAAGTTCGGGCTGAGCCAAGATGCCTCGCCCACGATGGAGATCGAGGTCGAAGACGGCGAACTCCACCACCAGAACCGCCTGGCCGAGCAGGGCACGCCGACGATGGGTCTCTACGACCAGCGTGGGAAGGCCCGGATCCGCATGGGCCTGACGGCCGACGGGGCTCCCGTGCTCCGCCTGCTCGACCGCGACGGCACCGTGCGTGCGCTGGTCGGGCTCGCGACCGATGAATCGCCGTTCGTCCAGTTCATGGACGAGTCGGGCAAGAAAGCCATCTGGACCCAGCGGTAGTCTCTCGCGATGGCGCGCGAGGACCTCGTCCAACTCCTCCGTGATGCGCCGTTGATCGACGGGCACAACGATCTGTTGTGGGCGTTGCGGTCGGCACGGCTGGAGGCGCCCGAAGAGCCCGAGCCCGACGTGAGCCAACCGCTCGAAGCGTTCATGACCGATCTGCCTCGACTTCGCGCCGGCGGTGTGGCGGCCCAGTTCTGGTCCGTGTACGTCCCGTCGGACCTGCCGCCGCACGAAGCCGTGACGCAGACACTGGAACAGATCGATGCCTGCCACCGGCTGGTCGGGCGCTACCCGGATCACCTCGGCCTGGCACGCACCGCCGATCACGTGGAGCGCGTCGCAAGCTCGGGGCGGATCGCGTCGCTGATCGGGATGGAGGGGGGTCAGTCGATCGGGTGCTCGCTCGGCGCCCTTCGCATGATGGCTCGCCTGGGCGCCGGCTACATGACCTTGACGCACAACGACGACACTCCCTGGGCCGATTCCGCAACCGGCGAGCGAGCCCACGGCGGGCTCACGCGTTTCGGCGAGGAGGTCGTGCGCGAGATGAACCGTCTGGGCGTGCTCGTGGACTGCAGCCACGTGTCGGACGACGTGATGCGCCAAGCGATCGAGGTGAGCGAGGCCCCGGTCGTGTTCTCGCACTCATCGGCCCGTGCGCTGGCCGACGTACCCCGCAACGTTCCCGACGACGTCTTGGAGCAGGTCGGGCGCACGGGCGGCGTGGTCATGATCGCGTTCGTGCCCTGGTTCGTCACCCAGCGCGGCGCTGAGATCAATCGGGAGGGCATGGTCGTGGTGCGCCGCCTGCGCGAAGAACACCCCGGCGACCCGCTCGCGGTCGAGAAGGCGATCGACCTGTGGTTCGCCGACCAGGGTGAGGTTGACGTGACGCCCGCGAACGTCGCCGACCACATCGACCATGTGCGCGACGTTGCCGGGGTCGATGCGATCGGCATCGGGGGCGACTACGACGGCGTTGTGAGCATGGGGCAGCACCTGACCGACGTGTCAACGTACCCGTTGGTGTTCGCAGAACTCAAAGATCGTGGCTACACGGATGAGGAACTGCGACAGATCGCCGGGCGCAACGTGCTTCGCCTCATGCGGGTTGCGGAGACGGTGTCGGAGAAGCTGCAGGCCGAACGTGGGCCTTCACTTGCCACGATCCAGCAACTCGACGGCGAAAGCTGACCATCGTGCGACCCAGCCGATGACCGGGGGCGGAGCGCAGGCTCCGGTACGCTGTCGGCGCAGGTCAAAGGGGACGTAGCTCAGTTGGTAGAGCACCTGCTTTGCAAGCAGGGGGTCGTCGGTTCGAGTCCGATCGTCTCCACTCAGACGGCCGTGATCCCTGGTCAGCAGCCGTGTCGCTAGGACGCCCTGGACACCAGACAAGAGGTCTTCTCGCGTGCGCTGGAGCGATGCCCTACGTGCGAGTGATGAGCACCCCGCAAGGTTGGGTCGAGCGGGTGGCAGTGTTGATGAGAGGCGGGGCCCCCAGGGGCCCCCCACGTCACGGTGCGGGGTGTGCATAACCGTCGACCAGTGTAGTGGGCCTCGGGTTGCACCCCCTACCCCGGGGGCTTTCGCGCCCCCCCA
>JANMPG010000018.1:0-6190 GCA_031369745.1 Actinomycetes bacterium | reverse complement strand
TCGGCGTCGGCGCCCGGCGAGAGTTCCTTGGCGACCAGCGGCCCCATGGCCTTCGTCGCCGCGAACTCGCGCGCTCGCTCGACCCCGTCGACGAGCACGGTGAGGTCGTGTCCCTCGGTGTCGGTCAGGTACCCGTGATTCAGGATCGGCGATGCGTCGGGGTCGACGCTTCGCAGGCGCAGCCGCCCACGCGACTCCGGCGTGAGACACGCCACAAAGATCCCAAGCCTTCGGTCCATGGCGACCTCGCTGAAGACATGGAGGTCGATGAGGTCGTCGGTCGCGAGCGACGAGGCCATGCTCGCGAAGCCCTGTTCGTCCAGGACGGCGCGGCCGGCGGCCGCGAACGTCGCCGTCCGCTGTGACAGCTCCTCGCTCGGTGAGAAGGAGAGCTCGAACGCAGGATGGTCGTGCAGGTTGGCGCCGACACCCGGCAGATCCGCGACCACCGAGATCCCGAGTGCCCGAAGCTCGTCGGCGAGACCGATCCCGCTGCGCAGCAGCATCGCGGGCGAGCCATACGTCCCGCCGGCGAGCACCACCAGGTCGGCACCGACCTCGAACGGGCCGTCGGGCCCGATCGCCCGAACGCCGACGGCTCGCCCGTTCACGACGAGCACGCGATCCACGAGCGTGTCGCCGCGCACCTCCAGCTCCCGACGGCCCCGCACCGGATCCAGGTACGCGAACGCGGCGTTCCACCGTATCCCGTCCGGGGAGTTCGACGGCTCGGCGCACACGGCCGGGCGAACGTCGAGCGATTCGAGGCGATCCTCGAACGGCAGGCCGAGCTCGACGCCGGCCTCGATGAACCCCCGATGCAGCGGCGTCCACTCGTCGTCGGCGAAACGTCGCACCCGCAGTCGTCGCGACGCTTCCGCAAACAGCGGCAGCAGTTCTTCGGCCGACCAGCCGGGCAGGTCCCACCCGTCGTAGTCGGCTCGGTGACCCCACGACGCCGTGCAGCCGTTGTGAGCCGAGCAGCCACCCACAACCTTCGCGCGCTCGAACGGCAGCCGCCCATCCGCGGATCGGTACCCCCAGTCGTGCGAGGTCGGGATCGTGGCCGCGTCCAAGAGCTCGGGGGGCCATCGACCTTCGTCGAAGGCGCCGAAGTCGGGCCCGGCCTCCAACAGCAAGACCCGGCGGCCCGCGTCGACGAGCCGAGCCGCGACCACCGG
Organism: Actinomycetes bacterium; assembly: GCA_031369745.1. Classification (GTDB taxonomy): domain Bacteria; phylum Actinomycetota; class UBA4738; order UBA4738; family HRBIN12; genus AC-51. The sequence goes on along the minus strand of JANMPG010000018.1, from coordinate 5,009 downwards.
CCCGGCGGTACCACCGCCGCACACGACGACATCGAACGACATCCGCGTCCTCCTGGTCGATCGGGTGTCAGAGTCGGAGCCTAGTGTTTGGAGAACCTCCCCCCAGATCACGAACGAGGGAGGAGCGGTGTACACTTCTTCTATCATGATGGGTACACCTAAGATGGCACCCGGCTTGACGGTGGGTGTTCGAGAGTTTCGAGCCAACGTGCGCCGATACCTCGATGACGTCACCAACGGGGCATCGATCGTGATCACCGACAGGGGCAAGCCGGTCGCTCGGCTCGTCGGCGTCGATGAGCTGACGTCGGGTGTCCAAAGGCTGATCGACGACGGCCGCCTGCGCATGCCTACTCGCTCGCCCACGTCGCCAGACTCGTGGCCCCGCGTGCCATCTCGCGGCGGCGTCGCCGACCTCGTTACGGATCAGCGTCGTTGATCTGCTACTTCGACTCGTCGGCAATCGTCAAGCTCTGGGTCGAAGAGGAGGGGACCGAAACCGCCCGGGCACTCTGGCGCGATGCTTCGCTACGGATCACCTCCGTGCTCGCCTACACGGAATGCCGGGCCGCGCTGGCGGCGGCGGTTCGTGCCCGCCGGCTCGGTCGGGCCGCCGCTCGCACCGCGCGCACCGAGCTCGACCAGCACTGGAACGAGCTCGGGCACATCGCGGTTGACGAGCTGCTCGTCGTGGCCGCGGGTGACCTCGCCGAGCACGAGCGGCTCCGCGGGTACGACGCGATCCATCTGGCCTGCGCGCTCGAAGCGGCTGCGGGCGGCACGCTCGCGTTCGTGACATGGGACGGCACGCTGCGCCGCGCGGCTCGCCGGCACGGCCTGGCAACCTCGACCTGAGACTACCCGGGGCGGGCCGTCAGCTCAGTCGCGCTCTCGCTCACCGCGCGCGTCCGTTCGATCCACGGGTCGGCCTTCAAACCTTCGAACACGTCGAGGGCACCCCGCAGGAGCTCGCCGGCATCCTCGGTGCGGCCCCAGGCCGTGAGCCGTTCGGCCAGCTCGAGCAGGCTCACCGCGGTCCAGAACGGCACGTGCAGTTCCAGGAAGAGACCGGCTGCGCCCTTCAGACGCTCCTCGGCGCCGGTGAGATCTCCATCGCGCTCGGCGATGCGCCCGCGGAAACGCAGCGCATGCGCCTCCACGTATTGCGGCAGTTTGCCGCGAGGGGTCTCATCGATCGAGGTCAATAGGCGATCGAGCGCGGCGGCGTCGCGCAGCTGCCACGCGGCCTCCAGGGCCTCGATCATCGCCTCCTTCGATCCTTCCGCCCCGATCCCCATGTCCGCGACCGACAGCGCCCGCTCACCGGCCTCGAGCGCGGCGGCATGATCGCCGGTCGCATTCGCGACGGCGGCTCGTCCTGCGAGCCACAGACACTGCTCCTGCACGTCGTCGGACTGCGCCACGTCGGAGAAGAGCTCGGCCGTGCGCAGGGCCCATTCGACATCCCCACGAGCGATCCTCACCTTGGGGAGCACGATCATGAAGGCCCCGAAGGCACTGCGGATCTCCGCGCGCCGATCCAGCGGGAGCGAATCGGCCCGTTCGATCAGTGCGTCCCACTCGCCGAGCGCGTAGAGGCAGTACAGCTGGCCCGACAGCCCCCACTCCCAGAACCGGTTCCCGACCCTTCGCGCCAATACCAGTCCCCGCTCGGCGTAGTCCCGCGCGTCGAGATAGCGATCCGACTGGCCGGCGAGGTCCGACAGGTTGAAGTAGGCGCGCAGCGCCGCCGGCGCGATGTCGTGCTCCAACGCCACTTCCAGGGCGTACTTCAGCAGCGCGTAGCCTTCCCTGCGCCTGCCCTTGGCGGAGTACAAGATGACCGCCTTGGTATTGAGCGCGTTGGAAAGCACCTCGGGCAACATCAGGCTCTCGGCGGCGTCGATCGCCTCTTCGACGCGTTCAAGACCCACCTCGGTGTGCCCGGAGAAGAACTGGAAGCGCCCGAGTTGGGAGGCGAGCTGCGCCAGGTCCTCGTTCATGCCCTGGGCCGCGAGCATCAGATAAGACCGATCCATCGCCTCGACCGCGTCGGCGAACCGACCGCTGTCCCACAAGATCTCCGCGTGCTTGGCGTTGACCCTCGCCACCGCATACGCGTCCCCCGCCTCCTCGAACCCGCTCCTGGCCCGCTCGAGTCGGTCCTTCGCGATGTCGTTGTCGCCGGCGTCGCGAGCTGCATGCCCCGCGCGTTCCGCCAGCTCGGCACGGCGACCCGGGTCCTCGGTGAGCGCCGCCGCGTCGTCGAAGTAGCGCTGCGCCTCGGTGTGAGCGGCCACGGTCCTGGCGCGATCGCCGGCCCGCACCAGCATCTCGCGCGCGCGGTCGCGGATCGCGGGCGCGTCCTCGGCGTCGGGCGCGAGCCGGTAGGCCTCGAGGTAGTGGCTGGCCGCCACCTCGACCAGCTCGTCCTCGTCGGCGCCGCGGCTCGCCTCGATATGCGCGGCGGCGGCGAGGTGCCGGGTCTTCCTCTCCTTCTTCGCGAGCGTGTCGTAGGCGACGCTTCGGACCAGATCCTGCAAGAACCCGTACTGTCCGCGGTCGGGCGAGAACCGGTCGGCGAGCACCGACAGGACCTCCTTACGCACCAGCGAGGACAGCAGCGACTCGAGTTCCTCGGCGGCCACCCCGCTCAACGAGGCGATCGCGCCGCGCGTGAAGGTCTTGCCGAGCACCGCTGCGTCTTGGACCAATCGGCGCTCGGGGGGTAACAGACCGTCGAGGCGCGCGGCGATGAGGGCGTGCAGCGTCTCGGGAACCTCCAGCGTCTCCACGGTGCCCACCACCTGGTAGACGGACCCCTCTTGCACGAGGGCACCGCGGTCCACCAGCATGCGGATCGTCTCGACGGCGTACAGGGGCACACCCTGCGCTCTCTCCAAGATGCGCTCGCGCAAATCAGCCGATAGGCCGGGGACGAGCATGGAGAGCAGGCGTTCCATCGCGTCCTGCGGCAACGGCTCCAGGTATACCGAGGTCGTCGCCTTCCGGACCGATCCCCACGATGGACGGCGCTCCAAGATCTCGGGGCGCGCCAGCGTGAGGATGAACAGCGGATGGTTGCCGGACCACTCCAATAAGTAGTCGACGAAGTCCAGCAGACCTTCGTCGGCCCATTGCATGTCCTCGAACACCATGACCGTGGGCATCTCATCGGCCAAGCGCTCGTAGAACAGACGCCATGCCGCGAACAGCGACTCCTGATCGCCGTCGGCGTGATCGTCCAGACCGAGGAGGTTCGCCAAACGCGGCTCGACCCAGCGGCGCTCCTCGGGGTCAGACAGCGTCTCGTCGACGGCGATGTGCAGCTTCGCGGCGGCGGTCGCGGTGTCCTCTCCTTCCAGGATGTCGGCGCGGGTGCGCACCATCTCGGCCAGCGCCCAGTAGCTGACACCTTCCCCGTAGGCCAGGCAGCGCCCGCGGTGCCAGCGCACGCTATCGGCCAGCCCGTCGATGTATTTGAAGAACTCCCACGACAGGCGCGACTTGCCGATGCCCGCAAGACCCACCGCCGAGATCAGGTGCGGCTTGCTGCCTTCCGCGCTCGCGTGGAACATCTCCTTGATCACGCGAAGCTCGCGGTCTCGACCGACGAACGGCGACTCGAGGCCGGTGGAACGCTGAGCGCCGCCGACCCCGGCGAGCACGCGCACCGCGCGCCACAGCTGCACCGGCTCGGCCTTGCCCTTGAGCGCGTGAGCGCCGGCGTCCTCGTAGGCGATCGACAGCTGCGACGCACGCCACGTGGCGTCGCCCACGAACACCGAGCCGGGCTCGGCCACCGACTGGATCCGCGAGGCCGTGTTCACGAGATCCCCGGCGACCATGCCCTGGGAGGTGGCACCGATCGTGACGGCGGCTTCCCCCGTGAGGACGCCGGCGCGTACGCGCAACTCAGGCGCTCCCGCCTCCTCGCCCATCGCGGACACCGCTTCGGTCAACTCCAGCGCGGCGCGTACGGCACGCTCGGCGTCGTCTTCTTTCGCGACGGGCGTTCCCCACACGGCCATCACGGCGTCGCCGATGAACTTCTCGACGGTGCCGCCGTAGCGCGCGATCAGCGTGCGACAGGTTTCGAAGTATGTGGACAGGAGTTCGCGGACATCCTCGGCGTCGCGCGCCTCCGACAGCGTGGTGAACCCGACGAGGTCGGCGAACAGCACGGAGACGAGACGGCGTTCAGACGACGGCGTCGCGAGCGGTTCCTGGTCGGCGGGAGACGGAGCAGCTGCGGTGGACACGCCCGCTTCGAGCGCGCCGCCGCAGGACCCGCAGAACCTCGGTGAGCCTATGACCGCGGTGCCGCAGGACCCGCAGGTGCGAGATAGCGGGCTCCCGCACTCCCCACAGAAGCGATGGCCGGCAGGGTTCTCGGTTCCGCAGGCAGCGCAGAGCATGCGGGCACGTTACCCCAGGCGGGCCGAGGGGGTCACCCAAACCGAGCGCGACCGGCCCCGCTCGGCGTAGGGTTTCGTCAGCCATGGCGTATGACGAGGACTTCGCCGAACGGATCCGGAGCGCCCTGGGCGCCGTGAAGGGTGTGACCGAGATCAAGATGTTCGGCGGTTTGTGCTGGACGGTCGGCGGCAACATGGCCGTCGGCGTCAACGGCGACAACCTGATGGTGCGGCTGTCGCCCGAGGACGGCGACGAGGCACTCGCCGAGCACGGTGCGCGGCCGATGGACTTCACGGGCAGGCCGATGCGCGGATTCTTGTTCGTCGGGCCCGACGGCTCCAAGACCGACAGGTCGCTCCAGTCCTGGGTCGACCGCGGCGTCGCGTACGCCTCGTCACTCCCACCGAAGAACCCGAAGGCGAAGAAAACGAAGCCTACGAAGTAGCCGATACCGCGGCCGGTGCCAGCCGCGCGAGCAACGGCGCGGCGCCGATCTCCTCCAGATATGCGCGCGCCGTCTCGACCGCGCCTTCGGGCACCAGCTCGGCGGGCAGCACCGCGACTGCGTCCGCCGTCATGAGCGCGTGCGC
>JANMPG010000009.1:0-33702 GCA_031369745.1 Actinomycetes bacterium | reverse complement strand
GCCGCGAAGCGGCGCCCCCCGAACCGCACTACGTCTGGCGGTTCACCCAGATGTCGCCGTGGGTCTGAGTCGCGTCGCCTTCTCCCATGATGGCGACCGTCTTGCCGGCGGAGTTGATCGCGACCATGTCGTAGTCGCCGTACGGCAATCCGAAACCGGCCGCGGTCTTGTACGCCGCACCGCTGGGGGCATCGGAGATGTCCGCATCGGCGCTCCACGTCACACCGCCGTCGGTCGAGCCGCGCTGCCACACGTTCCACGAGCCGCCGCGCGCGTCCATCCACGTGACCGTGAACTGGCCGCTTGCCTTGCCGGCGGCTGCGACCGACGTCGCGTCGGCCCCACCTGCGGAGTTCGTCAGTTCGGTACGAGCGCTCCACGTGGCTCCCGAGTCGGTCGAGCGTCGCACGTAGACGTGCCCGTTCGCGCCGACCGCGAGTGAGCCGCTGTACACGAGCAACAGCGTGCCGGCGGCGTCGGAGGCCACGGTCGTGACCGATGACGTCGCATACGTCGCGCCGGTGTAGAGCGTGTCGGGAACCGATCGGGTCCACGACGTGCCGCCGTTGGTCGTTCGGAACACCGCGATCGGGATCGGTCCGGTGTTCCCGGTGTTGTTCCCGGTCTCCGGGTACTCCGAACCCACCATCAAGGCCGTGCCGTTGGGCAGGACCGTTCCCCCGTTCGCGAAGTAGTAGATCCCCGATTCGTTCGTCACCTTCAACGGTGCGGACCAGCTGGCGCCGAGGTTGTGCGAGTTGACCGCGTACAGGTTCCCGCGCGTCGTCCACGTGATGTACACGTCGGTGCCGTTCGCACTGGTAGCGAGCCATGGCTTGTCCGCCCACGTGCCACCTGAAACCTGGATCGGCGAGGTGAACGTCGCTCCGTGGTCGGTCGACTTCACGAACATGATGTGGTTGCCTTGCATGTACGTCGCGTACAGCGCACCCGACGACGTGGTCGCGAGCACGATGTCGTACTGGCCCTGGTTACTGGTCACGATAGCCTTCGCGGTGCCCCAGGTGGTGCCGCCGTCGCTCGAAACGCGCAACGAGATGGTCGACTTGTTCGAATACTGCATCCACGCCGCATACACGTAGGGCGCGGACGGATCGGCTGCGATCGCCGGTTCCCAACCGTCTCCGGTCGCCGACGACGAGATGAGCGTTTCGCCCGCCCAACCGGCGGTTGCCGCCCATGCCGGGGCGCTCAGTACCGCGACGGCGGCGAGCGTCACACCAACCGCGGCGACACGTAGTCGACGCGTTGCTTCCCCAGACCTGCCTCGTTTCCGGCTGACCCCCACCGTTTCCCCTTTCGTCGCTGAACAACGGACGCGGCGGACGCTAGGACGACCCCAACCGGCGGTCAAACCAGGAAATGACTGAGCGTCACATAGTTTCGGGACGGTCAGGTTGCGTGCAGCACCTCGATGAACGCGGCCTTGGTGTCGGGCGATGGGCTGGCTCCGAGCTCGGCTGCCAAGATCGCCCGCAAGCGCCCATACGTCGCGAGCGCCAGTGCGTTACTACCCGCCCCGACGTGCGCCCGCATCAGCATCACGTACGCGCTCTCCCGGAAAGGTTCAAGCGCGATGATCCGCTCTGCGTCCCCGGCCGCCCCGGTCAAGTCGCCCTTGGCGAGCTGGATCTCGGCCCGGCACGACAGCGCCCGAACCAAGATCGTGTGCAGGTGCGCTCGCTGCCGCTGCACCCACGCGCCGTTGGCTCCTTCCATGAACGGTCGTCGCGCGATCGCGTTCGCGACGAGCGCGGCGCCGTTCGCCGAGGCGATGTCTCCCGTCCGAAGGGCCACTTCTGCGTCGTGCGCGGCGGTGGCGGCGGCCTCGATGTCGATCCACACGTCGGGCGGTAGTCGCAGCTGATAACAACCGAAGGCGTGCTCGATCGTGGCCTCGGCGCCGGTCTCGGCGATCACCCCGCGCAGCTTGCTGACGATCGCCCGAAGGGCGGTTCCCCACGACGCAGGCGGGTTCCCGTCCCACACCACGTCGGCGATGTGCTCGGTCGACAATGCGTTGCTGCGTTCGGCGGCGAGCAACGCGAACGCGAGCCGACCCTGGCCGCCGGGCAGCCGGGTCTCGGGCACCAGGACGTCGCCGCGCTCGAGCGCGACGTTGCCGGCCAGGTAGATCCGCAGCCGAGGTTCGTCCATGGCATCGAGCGACGCCAACGTTTCGCCAACGTCGCATCCCTAGTATCCGGTCTCGAGGAGGTGATCACATGATCAAGGAAGCAAGCTGCGAGTGCGGGTTCTACGCCCGTGGAGAAGAGGAAGACCTCGTCGTCGCCATCCAGGCCCACGGCAAGGCCAAGCACGGGATGGACGTCACGCGCGACCAGGTGCTATCCCAGCTCAAGCCGGTCGGCGCCTGAGACCGGCTCCACCATTCGAAAGAGGACCGATGAGGATTGCACGCATGGTGGTCGTGCTGGCCGCGACCTTCGTATCGGTCGGGCCATCGGCGATGGCGTCGGCCGCAACGCCGAACAGCGAGGCGACCTGTGTTGGGCTCGCGTCGGCGTACTTCGGTCAGGCGGGCATCCGCGACGACGTGGCACACCTGATCGCGGAGCGGTTCGGCCTCCCGCCGGGCGCCGAGGTCAGCCGGTTCGCACACGTCCAGCTCGGCGACACGTTCGCCTGTATCGCGAACGGCCAGGGCTGAGCGGCTCGGGTCACATCGCGGTTTCCCACAGCCCCATGGTGTTGCCTTCGCTGTCCTTGAAGTAGGCGAAGGCGCCCATGTTGGGGATGGGAGTCCGCGGTGTGATCGTGCTGCCGCCGCCAGCCTCGATCTTCTTCAGTGTCTCGTCGATCGATGACACCCCGATCGTGATCACGGGAGACGGCGTCTCGGTGCCGCGTCCCGTGAACCCACCGTTGATCGCCCCGGGCTCCGTGGGCCGCATCTGCTCGTCGGTTGGGACCGTTGTCGCGGTGGTGTACACCACGCCGTTGCCCATGTCGTTGTCATCAAGCTCCCAATCGAAGACCGAGCCATAGAACTCCTTGGCGCGCGCATGGTCGTCGAAGGTGATCTCGAAATGCACGACCTTGTCCACTGGGTTCCCCCTTCTCTCGGATCGTTCCAACCTATCGCGATTGCGCGAACTGCGGGATTCAGGAGGTCAGGTACGCGTCCGTCCGGATGTCCTTGTTGATCCGCGTCGTCACGAACACGCGGGAGGCATCCGGTGCCACGACGAGAAAGGACACCCCGTCGCCGACGTCTTGCGGGGGCAGGAACACCTCCCAGGTGGGAGGTCCGCCGGTCGGCGCGTAGACGACGGTGAGCGAACCCAGGGCCGTGCCGACGTTCTTGCCTTGCCCGGTCACGTAGATCGATCCTTTCACGTCGATCGCGAGGCCGTACAGCGTGGCGACGTCGTCCGGATCGTCGTCGGTCGCGCTCCAGTTGGCGCTGCCCGACGACGTGTACGAAGCCGTGAAGAACGTGCCGATCCCGCTGCGATAACTCTTCGCGCCCACGACCACCGTGCCACCGTCGGGCGAGACGGCGACACGCGGTGAGGGATACGAGTCGCCGGGCAGTGGAGCGATCGTGCGCAGCCACTCCCGCCCGCCGCCGAGCGCGTCGTAGGCGATCGTCGCGATCGGGTCGACCGAGTACTTGTTGGCGGTCCCCGTCACGTACAGGTGCGCGCCATCGGGGCTGATCGCCACGTCGGTCGGGCTTGTGTCCAGCCACGAGCCGGGTGAGCACCACCTCAACACCGGCCGAAACCTCGTTCATCTCTCACCCTTCCCGATCTGGCGGTCGATGCCTCGGCATCATGGGTAGGTGATCGTCATGTCTGCGAACTCTCGGCGCTGCTGCGATCGGCTCTCACGATGACCTGGCGGCCGTCCGCCAGCGTCGCGCGGATGGCCACATGGCCGGCATCGCACACCGACACCGGGTTGGCAGCGAACTCCTCGACGGTGGAATCGAGCAGCGGATCGCCGATGACGAGGATCCGATCGGCCAGCGGGTCGGAGCCCGCGAAGAGGCCGAGGGTCCCGCCTCTCGCCGTAGCGATGCGAACGACGGAGCCGTCGCCGGCGATGAGCGCGCCGCGGTATGCCTCGAACGCGCCGTCGGTCTCGACGATCCGCGTCGTCCCGTCCTCGTCGACCGCGACGATCGCCGGACCCCCGTCTCGAAGCGTAGCCGCGAACGCGACGGTCCCGTGACCGTTGCTCGACGGGAATGACGCGAGCTCCTCGAGGACGTCTCCGGTTTCCGCGACGGTGCGGATCGACCCCGCGCGACTCGCATAGATCCCCTGCACGCCATCTTTCCGGTCGGCGCGGAACATCACCGCGCCCGTGCGGTCGATCACCGGCAGACCGTGGAAGCGACTCCACGGCCCGTTGGTATCGGCGATGGTGGACACCTCGGCGGCATCGCCCGAGAAAACACCACTCACTCCCGGTGCGACGTCGGCTCGGAAGGCGACCGCGCCGGCCTCGTTCATCGTGGGACCCGCTGGGCCGATGGACGCGAACCCACCGCGGGTGTCCGCGATCGTGTGCAAACGCGCGTCGCGCATCATCACGACGCCCTGGCCACCGCCTCGCATATCGCCGTAGAAGCTCGTGGCGCCGGAGTCGTCCAGGTCGGGATGGCTCGTGACGCCGGCCACGCTGTCGAGTCCGGCGGCCTGCTCGACGGTCCCGCCGCTGCCGGTGAAGACGCCGGTGCCACCCCCAACCAGTGCGGCCTCGAACGCCACCGTGCCACCGTCGTTCACGGAGGCCACGTAGGGCGCGAAGTCGGCGAAGCGCTCACCCGTCGCCGCGATCAGCGTCAGCGACACCATGCGCGGGCCCGCCTCACGAACGGGTCTCGAGGCTGTCGAGGACGGACCTGGTACCTGCGCCGCCGCATCGCGAGACCATCGCGCATGCCGCCACCTGGGGCAAGGGCGGATCAGGTCGACTCGCCGCGAGACGCATGCTCGGCGAAAACCTCCTCGAGCACCCGCCTGGCGCCGGCGACGCCGACGGGGTTGGTGTCGACGTAATACGGGATGAAGAGCAGAGCGACGGACAGTGCCCACCCTCGACCCCGCGCCCACGTCGCGTCGTCGACGCCGACCGCCTCACGGAACACCTCTCGGCTGGTGCCCGACAACAGGTTCCAGGCGACGATCAGGTCGCATGCAGGGTCGCCGACACCCAGACCGCCGAAGTCGATGACGGCGCTCAGTCGCTCGTCGACGGCCAGCAGGTTGCCGGCCTGGATGTCTCCGTGGACCCACACGGGCGCGCCCTCCCAGACACGCGCTCGCAGGGCTGCGTCCCACGCGGCCGTCGCAGCGCCGGTGTCCACCGTGCCGGCCAGGCTCGCGATCGCGCCCCGGGTCGCGTCGTCTCTCAGCGCCAGCGGCATGCCTCGGCCGAAGTTGTGCTCACCCGCAGGAGGTCCCCCGGCCGGATCGATCTCGCGCAGCGCCACGACGAACGCAGCGAGGTCTCTCGCGGTTCGGTCCAGGTCGGCGAGACCCGCGATGGTGACCTCCGCACCGTCGAGCCACCGGTACACGCCCCAATCCCATGGGTATCCCTCGCCCGGCAAACCCTTCGCAAGCGGAACCGGGATCGCGAGCGGCAGATGCGGTGCGAACTCGGGCAGCCAACGCAGCTCCTTCGCGACCTGGCCGACAGCCCAGTCGATCCGGGGCAGGCGCACGGCCATGTCGTCGCCCAGCCGATAGATCGCGTTGTCGGTCCCCGACGAGTCGATCAAGCGGATCGGCAGGTCCGCCCACGTCGGGAACTGGGCGGCAAGCAGCCGGCGCACGAGCCAAGGGTCTGTCTCGGGCTCACCCTCGTGCATCTTGCCTGCGCACATGGGCAGTTCGTCAGGACGGGGCCGGAACCTCGACGACACGGCCGTTGTGTTCGCCGTACGCCCACGCATCGATGAACGGCGGCTCGATACCGAGCGACGTCAGCGCCGTACAGAGCTGGCTACGGTGGTCGGTACCGTGGTGCAGAGCCTGCGTGAGCAGGACGCTCCTCGTCACGTGCGTCTCGGATCCGTCGCGGTGATGTTGGTCGATGACTTCGTCGGGGTCGAAACCTTTCGCCAACAGCGCCGACCAGGCGACGCCGTTCGCCTCATTCGAGGCGCGCAGCTCCGCAAGGTCCATGGAGTCCTCGTCGATCTCCGGGCCCGCTGCCATCAAGGACAGGTACCAGGCATCGGCTCCGACCAGGTGACGTTGCGTGTCGAGGATCGATCCGTAGGTCCCGGGAACCGTGGTCCCCAGCTGCTCGGGTGTCAGCGCGATGCATACGTCGAGCAATTGCAGCGTCGCCCACACGTGGTGGCCGAACGCGTCGTCGAGCACAGTCATCTGCATCGGCTCACCGTACGTCACCCACACCGAACGCGCCTTGCCTCGGTCTGTAGATTCCTATGCATGGCGATCGAACTGGTGTCCTGGCGGACGGAGTGGGCGCGAGATTTCGAAGCCCTACGGGTTCGTCTGGGCGACGGGTTCGGTGAACTCGCCGTTGCGATCGACCACATCGGCTCGACGTCGGTACCGGGCCTCGCCGCGAAGGACGTCATCGACGTCCAGGTGATCGTGCGCTCGCTCGCGCCGACAGACCCGATCGCCGCCGCCTGCGCGAAGGCGGACATGGACGAGCTGTTCTCGGACTGGGACGACCACATCCCGCCCGGTTGGCACGGCGATCAGGCCGCGTGGAACAAGATGTTCACCAGACCGCGCGACGGGGATCGGCGCGCAAACATCCACATCCGCGTCGCGGGCAGTCCGAACGAACGGTATGCGCTGTTGTTCCGTGATTTCCTGCGCGCGGACGATCGCCTGCGCGATGCCTGGGGCACTTTCAAGCGCGCCGTGGCGGCACACGCCGACGACATCGACGCCTACCTCGACGTGAAGGATCCCGCGACGGACGTGGTGATGGTGAGCGCGGAGCGCTGGGCCGCCGATACGGGTTGGCATGTCACGCGAGATGACGCATGACCCGAGAACACCCGAGAAGGAGGGACGCACGACCATGCAGAAGATCAGCCCGTTCCTTTGGTTCGACGATCAGGCCGAGGAGGCCGCGAACTTCTACGTTTCGCTGTTTGACGACGCGGAGGTGACGGGCATCATGCGAACGCAGGCCGACGCCCCGCCGATCACCGTGAGCTTCACGCTCGCGGGCCAAGAGTTCACGGCGCTCAACGGAGGCCCGAGCTTCGCGTTCACCGAAGCTATCTCGTTCTTCGTGCGCTGCGTGGATCAGGCCGAGGTCGATCGGCTCTGGGGGCAGCTCACCGCCGACGGTGGCGAGGAAAGCATGTGCGGCTGGCTCAAGGACCGGTTCGGTATGAGCTGGCAGATCATCCCCGACCGCCTCGGCGAACTGCTTGGCGACCCCGACCCCGATCGCTCGCAGCGAGCCATGCAGGCGATGCTGCAGATGCGCAAGATCGACGTTCAGAGCCTGGAGGACGCCGCAAACGCAACAGCGTGACGCGCCGGCGCATACCAGTCATAGTGCGCTGATGAAATGCCCTGCCATCGGCCAACAGGTGCGTGCGTGCCCGATGCAGCGAGGCCGCGACCACGCCTAGCTTCGGAGACGCCATGAGCGTAGGTCTGTATCCCAAGATCGAGGCGTACGCGCATGGCCTCTTTGAGGTCGGCGATGGCAACCGCATCTATTGGGAAACGAGCGGGAACCCCGACGGCAAACCGGCCGTCGTCGTGCACGGAGGACCAGGCTCCGGCAGCGCGCCGTGGCAGCGGAGACTCTTCGATCACAGCGCCTACCGCATCGTGCAGTTCGACCAACGCGGAAGTGGGTGGAGCACACCGCACGCGAGCGAGCCGAGCATCGATCTGTCGGCCAACACCACCCAGAACCTGGTCGGCGACATGGAGCAGCTGCGCGAACATCTCGACATCGATCGGTGGCTGGTGTTCGGCGGATCGTGGGGCAGCACGCTGTCATTGGCGTACGCCGAGACGCACCCGGACCATGTCAGCGGATTGATCCTGTGGGGAGTGACCACGGGACGCCGCGTGGAGACCGACTGGCTCTTTCGCGGGGGCGTCGCGCCGTTGTTCCCCGAACAATGGGAACGCCTGTGCGCCGGGGTCCCGCGCCGCGATCGAGGGCGCGACATCGTCGAGGCATATTCCCGGCTACTGCACGACCGCGATCCGCGGGTGCGGAGCCGAGCCGCGCTCGAGTGGTGCACGTGGGAGTCGGCGACTCCCGACTGGCCCCCGACGTCAGAACTCGACGAGCGATTCACCGCACCCGACTTCGCGCTCGGCTTCGCCCGTCTCGTGACGCACTACGTCAGCCACGACCTGTTCTTGGATGACGAGATCCTGCTGCGCAACGCGCACCTGCTGGATGAGACGCCCGGGATCTTGGTCAACGGTCGCTTCGACCTGCAGGCGCCGATCGGCAACGCGTGGGCGCTCAAGGAGGTCTGGCCTCACGCCGAGCTCGTGATCGTCGATGACGCCGGCCATGCCGTCAGCGATGCCGGCATCACCCGGGAACTGATCCGCGCGACCGATCAGTTCGCGGCCGACTGACGACGAGCGGCGCTCATTAGGGATGCGGCGGTTCTTCCGGTAGCGAGGCACCGGAAACCGCGATCGCAAGACGGTCCGTGTACAACACCCACCCTTCCTTGTGCATCGCACTCGTGGCGTCGTCGGGCAGACCGGTGTGTCGAAGCAGCAGCGTCGTGCCTTCGACCGTTGCGCTGAGCAGGATCTCGACGGTGGTCGAGCCCGGCGGCACCGCAGCATCGCCCACCCAGCCCCAGGTGAAGACGAGTCGGCGCGGAGGCTCGACGGTGACGTACTCCCCCTGCGCCACCGTGTGCTCGTCGATCTCCACGCGATAGAGACCGCCGGGGCGAGCATCGAGATCGGCCGCGCGACCCATCCACTTGGTGTAGCGAACCGAGTCGGTCAAGAACCCGAAGACATCCTCGGGGCTCGCCGGCAACTCGCGCAGCAGCTCGACGACTCGCTCAGCCACGCCGCTCCCGCTCCATGGCGTTGGCCAGCGCGTCGAGGTCACGCTCCCACATCTCACGCAGCACCACCTCGAGGGAGCCGAGGGCGGACCGTTCTGCCCGGTAGATCCGCTTGGTCCCTTCCCGGCGCTCGGTGACCAGCCCAGCCGTTCGCAACACCTTCAGGTTTTGCGACACGGCCGGCCAACTCACGTCGAACCGCGCGGCGATATCGCCCGCGGATCGTTCCTGGTCCCACACCAGACGAAGGATCTCACGGCGCCGAGGGTTGCTGATCGCCTCCAGGACCGCCTGCATACTGGCTATTGAAGCACATCCTTAAGCTTGACAACATCCTTAAGGGTGCGCTTAAATAGCCGCTCGACCGATACACACCCAGGGAGGGCGAAGATGACACGGGACATCGTGCTCAGCATCTCGGCGCACGCAAGTGCGGAGCCGATCCACGAAGCGATCACCACACAAGCGGGCCTGGCATCGTTCTGGACCTCCGACGTCACGGCCGAGCCGATCGTCGGCAGCGAGGCGCGGTTCGGCTTCGCCGGCGCCCCGATGCCGCTGCGGATGCGGGTCGACCGCGTCGACACAGACACGATCGAATGGACCTGTCTGGGCGACTTCCCCTTCTGGCTGGACACCAAGGTGATCTGGTCACTCCAGCCGGAAAGCGAGCATGGCGGCACCAACATCGTGTTCCAACACACCGGGTTTCCCGATGACCAGCCCTTGTTCGAACTCGGGTCGGTTGCCCATACCTGGTCCACGATCTTGGATCACCTGAAGGTGCTCGCCGAGACCGGGACATCGACCCCCGCCCTGGGCTGATATAGGCCGGCGAACCTCTACCTGAACGGGCCCTGGTGGCTTAGGCTAGGCAACGGCCTTCCCCCCTGTCCCCCAACCTGTCGGGGCCTACATGTCCTCACGAAATATCCGGACGAGATCCCTCGAGCTGGAGTATCGGCTCGTGGGGCCGGGCTGGGCGCAGTGTCACATCGCGCATGACACGCGAAGCCTGCAGATCTCGATCAACCAGCAGTGTGACGCGCTCGGCGACCTGATCCGAACCGCGAATCGCCTTCGCAACGCCACCGAGCCCATCACCTTCTCTTGGAAGATCCGCTCCGGCGAATACCGGTGGTCGTTCAAACCGGTCGGCGCCGAGACACAGGTCTTGATCGAGCGGCTGCGCTCATGGGACGAAGGGGACGCGGTGTTCGAAGCCCGTGTCCCCACGACGGAACTCATCCGAGCGGTCGCGATGGCCGGCCAACTCGTGCTCACGGACGTCGGCGCCGAGCGATACCGGGAACGCTGGTCCAACCATCCCTTCCCGACCGCCGAGCTCGCCCGCATCGCCTTCCGGTAGCGACCGCCACTGCTATGTAGATCGTGTACACCACAACCAGATCGCCGTCGCTACCCATAACTCTCTCCCTTGTTTCTGAGCATCTGCTCTCACCACATGCTCAAGATGGGGAAGCGTCAAGGGTCTGCTCTAGGCGCGCTCGAGCGTGAGAACGAATTCATCGACGCCGTCGACATGCTGCTGTCGCACGATCGTGAACCCGCATTTCAGCAGCACGCGTTGTGACCCGACGTTGTGGACGGCCGCGTAGGCACACAGCGGGCGATGTCGGTCGATCTCCACGAACGCCGCCAGAGCCGCCGTCGCGATGCCCCGGCCCCAGTGCTGCTTGCCGATCCAGTACCCCACGTTGCGTTCGCCCTCGGCGGCCCAACTCGAGACGCTTCCCACCAGTGTGCCGTCCGCAACGATCGAGCGCCTGATCACCGCATCGTCGGCGGCGATCTTGGCTTGGTGGGCCATGAACGCCTCCAGGTCGCGTGACGGGAACGCCGCCATGGCGCTTGCTTCCGGATCTGCCTGATGCTCGAAGAGGATCGGCAAGTCCTCGTCGGTCGTTTCACGCAGTGCGATATCCACGGCATCGAAGCTACACCGGTGTCAGCAAGCGAGGCCGACCGCTCGCAGCTCGCGCCCCTACGCGCTCTCGGCGAAGTAGCGGTACCCACCGGGATCCGAGCGCTTCGCTTCGTACATCGCGGCGTCGGCGTGACGCAGCAGGGTCTCGGCGTCGTGTGAGTCTTCCGGGTACCGGCTCACACCGATGGACCCGTGCGAGCGGAACGACGTTCCTGCGAGATCGACGGGCTCGTCCAACGCCGCGACGATCCGGTCGAGCACCCGAGCGATCACGTCGCTCGCAACCTCGGGATCGAGGTCGGCCAGCAAGAGCAGGAACTCGTCCCCACTTTGCCGAGCGACCAGATCGGCGTCGCGGGTGGACGCCTGCAGGCGCACGGCGAGCTGGGCAAGCAACAGATCGCCGGCATGATGCCCCATCGTGTCGTTCAGTTGCTTGAAGTTATCGAGGTCGAGGTAGAGCACGGCGATCGACGTGTTGTCGCGTCGTGCGCGCTCGACGGCGAGCAGCAACGACTCCCGGAACAACTCACGGTTCGCAAGCCCGGTGAGCGCGTCGTGATAGGCCATGTGCGAGATCCGCGCTTCAGCCTCCTTGAGTTCCGTCACGTCGAAGAGCAAGCCCTGCTCCAAGATCACGCGTCCGTCGAGGTCGCGGTGGGCGAACGCACGGTCGCGGATCCATACGATGCGACCGTCGGGGCGAACCATGCGGTAATCGTCGAGGTCGCCCCCTTTGCCCGCGATGAAGGCATCGCTTTGCGCGTTGACCCAGTCTCGATCGTCCGGGTGGACCATCCGCAACCACATCTCGCTGTCCGCCAAGTACGCCCGGGGCGTGACGCCGAGGATCTCTTCGATCTGGGGGCTCACATAGATGGTCGCGTCTCCGCGGTCCGCGTACACCACCGCCGGGATCTGTTCGACCAAGCCACGGTAGCGAGCCTCTGCTTCGAACAGCCGCAAGGCGGCGGCGCGCCCAGAAAGCAACTCGCGAGCATCGCGCAGCGACACGATCGTTGTGCCGTCGGCGAGCGTTCGTGCGCGGACCTCGACCGGGAGATCCTCCGATCCGCTCCGTGACAACACGAGATCAACGGCGTCCTCGGACCCAGGCGCGGACCAGCCAGATACGAGGACATGGATCGAGTCCCCGGCAGGGTCGTGGCCGACAAGCTCCACCGCTCGCTGGTTCGCTCCGACGATCTCGCCCTCGCGCAGCACCAAGAACGCCTCTGGGGCAACGTCGAACAGGTTGCCTGCGTCGAGGCCGGGCTCTACCGAGGGCACTGGGGCATCCGCCACGTCCCATGAAGCATCGGGACAGCCTCGCAAGCCCCTTAGTGCCGGCGCCGAAGGCTCGATCGCAGTGGCTTCCCGAGGTCTCAGGGTGCGTCGACGGGCGGCGCAACCCCTTAGCCGGTGGCTTGACCGAAGGGCAGCTCGACCCGGGCCGCGAGGCCGCCCAGTTCGCTGGTCGCGAGCGTGACGGAACCACCGTAGTGCGTCACGACTTCGTACACGATCGCCAGCCCAAGTCCCGAACCCCCCTCGTCTCGTGCGCGCCCTTCATCCGATCGTACGAAGCGTTCGAACACTCGCTCTCGGTCGCCCTCGGCGATACCGGGGCCGTCGTCGGCGACCACCAGCCACGCGATCGCGCCTCGCTCGCCCGTGGACAGCACGATCTTGGCTCGGGCATGCCGCGCCGCGTTCGTCACCAGGTTGTGCACGACGCGCGTCAATTGCCTGCGATCGATACGCACGCGCGTCGCCGACACCCCGCGCGTATCGACATCCAGCGTTCCCGCCGAGCGGAGCCATGCGGCCTCGGCCAACACGAGATCGTCGACATCCACGTCGCTGAGCTCGGCAGGCGCGCCCTCGTCCAGTCGGGCGAGCACCAGCAGATCGTCCACCAATCCCTGCAGCCGCTCCACGTCTTGCAGCACGACATCGGCGAGCTCCGAGGCCGCGGTGACGTTCGGATGTGCGCGCGCGACCTCCGCCTGCTGGCGGATCGACGCGACGGGCGAACGGAGCTCGTGCGAAGCATCGGAGATGAACCGGCGCTGGCGATCGCGGCCCGCCTCCAGCCGGTCGAGCATGCCGTTCATCGTGGTCGCCAGTCGAGCGATCTCGTCGGCGCCGCCCGGCACGGGGACGCGACGAGACAGCTCGCTCGCGGAGATCTGCTAGACCTCGAGCCGGATGTCCTCCACGGGCCGAAGGGCCCGCCCGACGATCAGCCACGTCACGGCCCCGATCACCAATAGCAGGGTCGTTCCGCCGAAAAGCAGGGCAAGGCCAACCACATGCCGAGCGTCAGCGACGTCGTCGATGCTGCGCCCGACCACGACGACGTCACCATCGCGTGAGGTCACCGACACGACGACGAACGCTCCGGAGGCGAACGGCACGGTGTCCAGCGTGATCTGTTGCTCTTCCCGCGGAAGCGCGAGCGGAGCGAAACCGGCCACGTTGACGCTGGCACCGACCACCCGGCCGCCGCGAACGACCTGCACGAACTGCTCGGTCGCGTCGGCCACATCGAGCGGCCCGGGGCCCTCGCCTCCCGCGTCGGCCACCTCCTCGGCTCGCAGCGCCGCCTCGTCGGCCACCTGGGCAACCAGCGAACGCTCGACGAACGCAACCATCTCGAGCGAGGTCGCAAGCAGGGCGAGCCCGACGACGACGACGGCGGCTACCGTCGTGCGCAGACGGACGCCGCCGCGCTCAGCCACCGTCCGCGGCCAATCGGTAGCCGGCACCGCGCACCGTCTGGATCGCGTCGCGCCCGAAGGGGCGATCGAGCTTGTTGCGCAGGTGACCGACGTACACCTCCACGATGTTGAGATCGCCGTCGAAGGTGTCGTCCCAGACGTGATCGACGATGTCGGTCTTGGACACGACCTCGTCGGCGTGACGGAGCAAGAACTCCAGCAAGGCCATCTCGCGTGCGGTCAACGAAACCTCTGTGTCGCCTCGCCACGCACGGCGAGCCCCAGGGTCGAAACGCAGGTCTCCCGCCGACAGTTCCGCCGGCCGCTCGCGCGCTCCTCGACGGATCAGCGCGCGCAACCGCGCAACCAACGCGACGTAGGAAAAGGGCTTCGTCACGTAGTCGTCCGCGCCGGTGTCGAGCCCCTCCGCCTCATCGAACTCCCCGTCCTTGGCGGTCAGCATGACGATCGGGGTCCAGTTGCCTTCCTCGCGGAGGATGGCGCACACGCGGTAGCCGTTGATGCCCGGAAGCAATAGATCGAGCACGATCGCGTCGTACGGGTGCTCACGAGCCATCCACAGCCCGTCGGTGCCGGTGCGCGCGACGTCCGTGGCGAACCCCTCAGCCTCCAAGCCCTTTCGAAGCCCCTCGGCCAAGCCCTCCTCGTCTTCGATCACGAGCACACGCATATCGCTCCCATCTTCCCCCGCGGGGCTGAACCCGCGCTGAACGAGGGCCTCGTCGTATTCAGCGCAGCGTCAGGGGCCGAAGCGCACCCTCGGCAGGTCCACGACGATAGGAGACGGACATGCACAAGACGGTGATAGCACTCGGCGTCGCCGGCGCGATGATCGCAGGGATCGTCGCGGCGCACGCACAGTACCCAACAGCCGCACGAGCGACCGCGGTCGACCCCGCGAACTTCACGAACCCGGTCGCCAACGACTACTACCCGTTGGTCGCCGGGCGCATCGCGACGCTTCGCGGCACCGAAGACGGCGCGAAGCTCCTGGAACGCGTCACCACCACACACGACACGAAGATGATCCAAGGGGTGCGCACCGTCGTCGTGTTCGACGTGTTGTTCAAGGACGGCTTGCTGCATGAGAAGACGACCGACTGGTACGCGAACGACAACAGCGGCAACGTTTGGTATTTCGGTGAGGACACCGCCGTGTACGACAAGCAGGGTCACGTCGTGAGCACCGCCGGGACGTGGCAAGCCGGCGTCGACGGCGCCGTCGCCGGGCTGATCATGCCGGCCGACCCCAAGCCCACCGATGCGTATCGCCAAGAGTTTCACGCGGGCGACGCGGAGGACCAGGCCTGGATCGTGCAGCGTCACCTCACGGCAACCACCGCCTACGGTCGTTTGAGCGACTTGCTTCGTTCGTTCGAGTGGACGCGCGTCGAGCCACACGTGATGGACAGCAAGCTCTACGCACCCGGCCTCGGCATCGTCGTCGAAGGATCGATCGTCGGTGGAACGGAGCACCTGGAGCTGGTGAAGGTCACCGGTTAGCGGCCGCCGCTTCGCAACGAACGACGTCCGCGGCTCGTCTCCGCTACAGAGCGGAGACGAGCCGCGTTCGTATCCCGCCTTCGTCAAGCCCGACATCGCCGTCGAGGTCCGCGGGCGCGCCATACCCGTGGATGAAGGCTCGAGGGACGCCGACGAACTCCAGGCGAGCGGCCACATCCCGGAACGTTCGCGTCAGCACCGGCGCACTCGTGCCCTGGTAGAACGGCTCGACGGCGAGCACGTGGGGCGCATCGCCCGCGATGTCACGCAGGCCTTCGTGGTCGAAGGGCTCGAGGCTGGTCGCGTACGCCACCGTGACGTCCAACCCTGCACACGCCGCAAGGGTACGGTCGAGCAGCGGCCCGAACGCAACCACGGTCGCCGCCCCACCGCTGCGAAGGACCTCGAGTCGACCCGGCGCGACGTCGCGTGCCTCACCGTTGGCCGACACACTCGCGCGCAGATAGGTCGGGCGACCGTTGGCGTAGGTCGCGCGAAGCAGCCTGTCGACCTCGTCTGCGTGTCCCGGGATGAAGACCTCCATGCCCGGGATCGCGAGCATGAGCGTGGCGTCGGCCGGCGAGTGGTGGGTCGCTCCTTCGGCCGCATAGTCGTAGGAACCGCCGACGCCGACGAACGTGCCACCCAGTCCCTGGTAGCCGAAATCGAGCTTGAGCTGCTCGTAGGGCCGCTCGGCCATGAACGGCGACAGCGAGTGCGCGATCGGGTGAAAGCCTTCCATCGCGAAGCCGGCGGCAACCCCCACCATCGCTTGCTCCATGATCCCGATGTTCACGACGCGTCTGGGATGTGTTCGCAGAGCTTGCTCGAAGTACTGCGTGCTGATCTCCGCGAGAACCACGGCGACGCGATCGTCGTTGTCGACCAGATCCGAGGTCGTTCGCCCGAACGCCGCCCGCATATCGCTCATCACCACTCGCCCTCGGGGATGTCGGCTACTACCGCGGTCGGGCGATCGTCGTGTCGCACCCGCAAAGCCGACTCGAGCGCGGCGTGGTCGTGCCCGTCGACGACCTGCACGTGCCACCCGAACCCCCCGAGGCGCTCGCGCCACGGCGACATGTCGGGCGAGGAACTGTGGTTGTCGATCACCAGCAGGGTCAGGTTCGCCAGCTGCTGCTGGGGAGCGAGCAGGATCGCCTCCCAGTTCGAGCCCTCGTTCAGCTCCGCGTCGCCGCACAGCACGAAGACGCGGGGTTCGCCGAGATCCTTGGCGCGAAGGGCCAGCGCAACGCCGGCAGCGATGGGCAACCCATGGCCGAGCGATCCGGTCGACGCTTCGATGCCCGGCACCTGGGTCCGGTCCGGGTGGGAGCCGAGATGCCCGCCGCTTTCCATGAACCCGTCGAGCCACGAGACCGGAAAGAACCCCTTGGCGGCCAAGATCGCGTACAGCGCGACCGGACCGTGTCCCTTGCTCAGGATGAATCGGTCCCGCGCGTCGTCGCCGGGATCCGACGGATCGATCCGCAGGATGCGGTCATAGAGCACCCACAGCGCGTCCAGCGTCGACGTCGAGCTCTCGTCGTGCTTCTCGTCGCCGGTGGCCCGCCGCATCAGCGAGCGGACGTCCTCGATCGTCACGGCGGTGTCCATGCGGTTCCAAGGTACAAGTGCCGGGCGGAACGCGCGAAAGGCTTGACAAGCCTATCGGTAAGTATTAGCTTACCGATTGACATGAGCGCGGTGCTCGCCCACGACCCGAATCACACGCTGGATGCGCTTGGCGACGCCACCCGCCGCCGTGTCCTCGAGCTGCTGCGCGACGGACCGCGCCCGGTCGGCGAGATCGCGGCCCAACTCCCGGTCAGCCGCCCGGCGGTGTCGCAACACCTCGCCGTGTTGAAGGAGGCAGGGCTCGTGACGGACCGCCGGGACGGGCGGCGCAACCTCTACCGCATCGATCCGAACGGGCTGGGCACGCTGCGCGCCTACCTCGAGTCCATGTGGGAAGACGTCTTGACGGCCTTCGCCGAGGCTGCGAACGCTGCTGCCGATCAGTAGGTGTAGATCGCCGCGACGTCGGCGCCGCGCTGCGAGATCTTCTCGATCTGCGCCCACGGGAACAGCACCCGCACGGACTCGCCTGCCGCACTCGTGAGTGCCTCGACCCCGTACTGGGTCATCTTGATGGTGACGGATGCGTCGAACGACTCGACCCGGCCGCCGAGGAACGTGATCTCGGTCTCCATCGGTCCCTCCCGGATACGTTGAGGCCCCGAGTATGACCCCGATCGCGCCGACGTGCCCTCCGTCAAACGTCCCGAGTCGCGAGTCGAGCTGGTTTACCGTTGCGAGATGGACGAGCGATACGAGCGGGGGCGGCAACGTTTCCTCGAGGTCCACGACGAGAAGGCCCTGCGATCGGTCGAGGGGCTCGGCGAGCTCGGGCGACACATCGTGTCCTTCGTGTACGGCGATCTGTATACGCAGCCCGCCTTGACCGACCGCGATCGGGAGCTCGGCGCGGTCGTCGCACTCACTTCGCTCGGTCGCTCCTCCCAATTGCCCCAGCATCTGCGCGCCGCGCTTCACGTCGGTTTGTCGCAAGAGGAGCTGCGTGAGGCGATCATGTTGACGGCATCGATCGCGGGGTTCCCGCCTGCGATGAACGCGATGTCGACACTGCGAAGCGTGCTCGCCGAGCGCGCGCGCGACACCACGGGCGAGGACGCATGAGACGGCTTGATCGCGAGGACGGCGGCATCATCGCCAAGCTCATCGGCCTGGCGCTCGTTGTCGTGTTGATCCTCAGCACGGCGATGTATCTGTACGGCAAGCGGCAACAGCCGCTGTCGATCGAAGGCGTGCATATCGGCGCGAGCGCAGGCTCGGCCGATGCCGCCACGGTCGTCGTGTCCAAGAACGGGCGTGTCTACGTTGCCACCGTCGTCCATAACGACGGGAAGCTGCCGATCACGCTGCAGGGGCTCGCCGACGAGGCGCCGCCGCCCGACCAGCCTCTTCGGGCGATCAGTCTCGCGCTGGGCGACGGCAAGACGACCCAACCCGCGGCCTCGGCAACGTTCACGCCGGTCGGACTGGATCCCGGTGAGGGGGTGGGGGTGTTCGTGGTCTTCGCGGCCAACCCGGGCCTCGCGTGCGATCGTCTCGGCGACACCAGAGGTGCGCCGACGCCGTTCCCGGCGATCCCGCTGCGGCTCACCTCATACGGCGTCGAAACGACGCAGTCGATCGCCCTCGGCAAGAACGCCCCCGACGTGCGTGGTCTGACGCGGGCGGAATGCATGCGGGCCGTGGAAGGCTAAGCGTCGCGACGTCGCTCGAGCCACACCGCCGCGAGGCGTCCTGTTGGCTGCATCGTCGTCGGCCAGCCTATCCGGCCCCGCGACTATGCTGCGTGCATGACCCTGTTACGCATCGGCGCGTTGCCCGACGAACTCGTCGCCCCCGTCATCGTGGTGGCGTTCGACGGCTGGGTCGACGCCGCCGGCGCCTCGAGCGCCGCGGCCGAGCACCTCGCCGACGGTGGTGCGCTGGTCGCTACGTTCGACGACGACACGCTGTTCGATTACCGGTCTCGGCGCCCCACGCTCGACATCATCGACGGCACGCTGCACCGCCTCGTGTGGCCCGCGCTGCAGATCCACCACCGCTCGATCGGCGGGCGCGATGTGCTGATCTTGCACGGCCCCGAGCCCGACTTCCGGTGGAAGGAGCTCGGCGATGCGGTCGGCGAGTTCTGTCTGCGCGCCGGCGTCGAGCAGTGGATCAGCCTCGGAGCGATCCCGGCCGCGGTCCCCCACACGAGACCTGTGCCCGTGCTGGCCAGCGCATCGCGCGACGGACTCTTGCACGAATCCGAGACGAAAGGGCCCCCCGGCCTGCTGCGCGTGCCGAGTGCCGCCTTGTCGGCGATCGAGTTGCCGGTCAGCGAGACCGGCCTTCCCACGGTCGGCTTCTACGCGCAGGTGCCGCATTACGTCGGCGGACCCTACGCCGCCGCGAGCGTGTCGCTGCTGCGGCACCTGGCGCGCCACCTGGGAGTCGAACTCCCGGCGGAAGCCCTGATCGAGGAGGCGAACTCGCAACGTCAACGGCTCGACGCCGCCGTCGATGCCGATGAGGACGTCCGGGACATCCTGCACCGACTCGAGCAGACCGACGACGATGAGATCCCGACCGGCGACGAGATCGCGGCGGAGATCGAGCGCTTCCTTCGGGGCCAGACCGACCCCGGTTAGGAGTCGGGTCGCGACGGATACGCGTCGGGCCGGGCGTCAGCTTCGGCCTTGCGCTGCAACTCCGACGCCAAACGCTCGTACTCGAACACCGCGTGCAAGGGGGCGATGAGCCGACGCTGGGTGACGGTGCCGGCATCGGCATCGGCTCCGTCATCGAGCAAGATAGCGACCGACCACGCGTTGGCTTCGAAACGTTCCGAGTCCACGACGAACTCCTCGCCTGAGGGCGTGCCGTCGTCGATCACGACGCGGACCCGCCCGAGCGGCTCGTCGGAGACGATCTGCCTGGGAGCGAGCAGCCACGACACCCGATGCACGCGATGCCACGGGACCACTCGCCGTCCCATCGCGATGCCTTGCTCGGAGTGCTCGAAGTCGGAAAGCGGCTGCTCCACGACCTCACGCGTGCCATCGGGTGCGGACATGGTGATCGCGACGAAGCCTTGCTGCATCGAAGCGTGCGAACCGTCTGGCATCGACATCCCTCCCGGCCTCAGCGTAGGCGCTCAGGATGCGGGACGGCCACCGACCTTGCCACGGTCAAGCCGCCCCACCCCACGTGCCGACAAGCAGTGCATGCCGATCTCATCGCATCATCTCGCGGTGCGCCGATACCGCCGGGCGCTCGCCATCGAGCGCGCGTCCGGTCGCGACGCCGACGAGGTGTTCGATGAGCTGACTCAGGCTGCACGAACCGCGACCGACCGCTCGCTGGAACGAAGCGCGGCGCTCGACCCCGCCCGCGAGCGGGTGCTCGACGCGATGGACCGGCGTTCCTTCCTGCGTGACGGTCTACTTGTTGGAGCCGGCGCACTCGCGCTGGGCGCGCGCGCGAGCCGCGCCCCCGCAGGCGGCGCGCCGCGCATCGTCGTGGTCGGGGCCGGCTTCGCCGGGCTGACCGCTGCCTGGAAGATCCACGCGGAGCGAGGCTGGCCCGTGCAGGTGTACGAGGCTCGCTCGCGGGTCGGAGGGCGTGTGCACACGATCCGCTCACTGGCGGCAGGTCAGTACACCGAAGCGGGCGGCTCCGGCATCAACTCGAATCAGGCCGAGATCACGGCGTTGTGTCAACGACTCAACCTGTGGCCATTGGTCGACACCTGGCTGCGATACCCGGGTGGCGGCCAGCGCTACGTCTTCGACGGCGCCGCGCGATCGTGGTCCAGCATCAAGCCCGCCGTGACGGCTGTTGCCAACGCGTCGTGGGACGCATGGGTTGCCATCGGGCGCCAGATCCCCTCGCGCGCCCATCACAACGCCGCCGCCGTCACCTACGACGCGATGACCGTGACCGAGTTCATGACCAACCAGGCCGGCGTCGCGCCGACGTCGATCGGCGGGCAGTACCTCGCGTCGCTGTTCGGCGGGGAGTACGGCGGTCGCGCGACCGATGCGAGCGCGCTGCACCAGATCCTCGAAGAGGGGAACTTCTGGGGATCTGGCTACGACGAGCGCTGGGCGGTGCCGGGCGGCAACGACAGGCTCGCCCACGCGCTCGCGGCACGGCTGCCGACGGGCTCGGTCCACCTGGGTCAAGCGCTGCAGGCGATCCGCCGCCGCGCGGACGGGTCCTACCGACTGACCTTCGCCGCGCTCGGCGGCGCGACGGGCGGCACGCACGACGTGATCGCGGATCGTGTCGTCCTCGCACTGCCTCCCACGACGCTTCGCGACGTCGACACGACGCGCGGGGGACTGACGGCCGCCGCACATCTCGCGATCGACAACGAGGGCATGGGATCGGGCGTGAAGTTCAATCTGCAGTTCGACTCAAGGCCCTGGAAGGCCGACGGGGCCAACGGCGACGCCGTGACCGACCTGGTCCCCGCAGAGGTATGGCAAGCCAGCTATCAGGCAGCGGCCCCCGCGTTGTTGCTGTTCCTCAACAACCGCTCGTACCCCTCGCTCGCAGCGCACGGCACCGTGCCCACGGCGCTGCTGCAACAAACCCTCGCTGACCTCGATGCGATCTGGCCGGGCTGTTCCGCCGCTGCGATCCGCGCTCATGCCTACGTCGACAACTGGCCCCGCGATCCGTGGGTACAGGGCACCTACTCGTACTACCCGCCAGGCGGCTTCACCTCGTTCGGCGGCGTGGGATCCACGCGCGCCGGTCGGATCTCGTTCGCCGGCGAGCACACTGCGGCGTACCCCGACCGCGGCACGATGGGTGGGGCGGTCGCCAGTGGCTTGCGAGCGGCGCGTGAGGTCCTGGGTCTCGCCTGAGACTGCGCCACACGTTCGCCGATGTCCGACCGGTAGCATGCGCGGATGCCCATCACACCAAGCGACCGAACACAGATCCATCGCCACCCCGAGCGAACTGCCCCCGACGCGGCCATCGTGCATGCCATCATCGACGAGGCGTTGACCTGCACCGTTTCGTGGGTCGACGATGAAGGCCGCCCTCGCTCGCTGCCGACCATCCAAGCTCGGATCGACGACATCTTGTACCTGCACGGCTCGCGCGCCGCTCGCGCGTGGAAAGCCGTTGCGGCTGGCGCCGAGGTCTGCGTGGTCGCGACCGTGATCGACGAGCTGGTGCTCGCTCGAACATCGCCACACCACTCGATGAACTACCGCAGCGTGGTGCTGTACGGGACCCCGCGCGAGGTAACCGATCGAGACGAGCTCTACGCCGCGGCGATGGCCATCACACACCATGTGTTGCCGGGCCGCGAGGCCGACGCCGCGGAGCCCCGCGACAAGGACTGGCGCGAGACGCTGCTGTTCGCCATGCCGATCGAAGAGGCGAGCGCCAAGATCCGCACCGGTCCCCCCGTCGACGACGAGGAAGACGTCGCGCTCGACGTGTGGGCGGGCACGCTGCCACTTCACACCGTCGTCGGCGACCCCGTGCCGGCGCCCGATCTGCGTGCAGGCATCGCCACGCCCGACTACTTGACGGGATATCGACGACCATGACGATCGACGCGCCAACGCCCCGCACCCGGGTTCGCCGACTGCCCGAGCTGGGCGTGTACGAACGCGAGCAGGTCCACGCGATCTTGGACGAGGCGCTGTACTGCCACCTTGCCTGGATCGGCGACGACGGCGACCCGCGCGTGATCCCCACGATCCATACGCGCATCGACGACACCCTCTACGTGCATGGCTCCAACGCCTCGACGACGTTGCGCGGGATCAAGGCCGGCGTGCCTGTCGCGATCGCCGTCACGATCGTGGACGGTATCCGCTTCGCCCGCTCGATGTTCGAGCACTCGATGAACTACCGCACCGTCATCGTGTACGGGACCACCGAAGAGGTCACCGACATCCAGGAACTGTCACGCGTCTTCGACGCTATCACCGACCAGGTGGCGCCCGGCCGCAGCGCCGATGCGCGTCGCCCGAGCGACGACGAGCTGCGGCAAACGACCTTTGTGAAGGTGCCGCTGAGCGAATGCAGCGCCAAGATCAGCGACGGATCCCCCGAGGAGCCGGACGACGACCTCGCGCTGGACGTGTGGGCGGGGATCTTGCCGCTGCACACGACGCCGGGCGAACCGCAGGACGACCCCCTCTTGAAGCCCGGGACGCCGCAACCCCCCTACGTCGCGAACTGGCGACGCCCCGGCGCTACCCCAGCTTGACGACCCGCGGTTGCGAGCCGTGGCGTGTGTGACACAGCCACGCGCCGTCCACACGACGAAACACCGCCGTGACCCGGTGCGGCATGTGCTTCACCGTTCCCGCCCCGTCGTCCCACGTACCGGTGCCCGACGCGTTCACCCACGCAACGTCCCCTTCGACGTGCACTCGGCGTTCGTCGAACTCGACCGTGAAGGAGCCGGGCAGGCTCGCCGCCCAGGTGACGAACGCGCGGAGCTCAACCAGGCCGATCGCGTGCTCCACCTCCGAGGACCGCCACAAGGTGACGTCCGGGTCCTCGACGAACCCGGCCAGCACCGCCCTCACGTCACCTCGGCCGAAAGCGGCATCCAGAGAATCGAACGCAGCGAGGACGGCGGTTTCATCTCCCATAGCCGCCAGTATCCGACACCTTCCGCCACGGTGTGCTATATATGTCGGGTCGCTATATCGCCTCGATATATCGAACGAGCACAAGAGAAGGACCGAACGATGATCGAACTTGCCATCCTGGGCCTACTGAAAGAGCAACCGATGCACGGCTACCAGCTCAAACGCGAGCTCGGCGAGCAGCTCGGGGGCCTGTGGCGGGTCTCGTACGGATCGCTGTACCCGTCGCTGCGACGCCTCGAGCGCGACGGCGCGATCAGCAGCCAAGGCGCCGCCGGCACCGGTGCGCGCCGCAAGACCGTCTACGCCATCACCGATGAAGGCGAGCGGTTGTTCCTCGAATTGCTGCAGGAACCACCCCAGGAGGGACAGACCGAAGACACGCGATTCCGCGTGCGCATGGCGTTCTTCCGCTACCTGCCGCCCGAAACGCGCGTGCGCGTGCTCGAGCGCAGGCGTCAGGGTTTGCAAGACCGACTCGCCGAGGTCAAGATGCATCTCCGCGATCCCGGCACCACCGACAGCTACCAGCGCGCGTTGATGGATCACGCCCGAGCGGCCACCGAGGCGGATATCGCCTGGCTCACGGACCTGATCCGGGTCGAGCGCCGAACGTTCGAGATCACTGCCCCCGTGGGCGAGCAGCGTCGCGCTTCCGCGACCCTGCGGAGGAAGGAGCGCACAGGATGAGTGAAGTCCGCATCGCGATCATTGGGCTGGGCAACTGCGCCTCGTCCTTGGTCCAAGGCCTGGAGTACTACAAGGACGCCGACCCGAACGACTCCGTTCCGGGGTTGATGCACGTGGAGCTTGGCGGCTATCACATCCGCGATGTGAAGGTCGTGGCCGCGTTCGATGTCGACGCGAAGAAGGTCGGCAAGGATGTGTCCGAGGCGATCTTCACCGAGCCGAACAACACGATCACGTTCTCCGACGTCCCGCCGACCGGCGTGACGGTACGCAAAGGGCACACGCTCGACGGGCTCGGCACCTACTACCGCGAGATGATCACCGAATCCGACGAACCCGAGGCCGACATCGTGCAGGTGCTGCGAGACACGCGTGCCGATGTCCTGATCTCGTATCTGCCCGTGGGCTCCGAGCACGCCGACAAGTTCTACGCGCAATGCGCGATCGACGCCGGCGTCGGGTTCGTCAATGCGCTGCCCGTATTCATCGCATCGGACCCCGTGTGGGCGAAGAAGTTCGCCGACGCCGGCGTGCCGATCATCGGCGACGACATCAAGTCGCAGGTCGGGGCCACCATCACGCACCGCCTCCTCGCCAAGCTGTTCGAAGACCGTGGCGTGGAGTTGGACCGCACCTACCAGCTCAACTTCGGCGGCAACATGGACTTCATGAACATGCTGGAGCGCGAGCGACTCACGTCGAAGAAGATCTCCAAGACGCAGTCGGTGCAGTCGCAACTCGATGTGCCGCTGGCCAAGGAAAACATCCACATCGGACCCTCCGATCATGTGCCGTGGCTCGAGGATCGCAAGTGGGCCATGATCCGGCTCGAGGGCCGCAACTTCGGCGACGTGCCGCTGAACATCGAGATGAAGCTCGAGGTCTGGGACTCGCCCAACTCAGCCGGCGTGATCATCGATGCGCTGCGCTGCGCGAAGCTGGCGATGGACCGCGGTATCGGCGGTCCAATCATCGGACCATCCGCCTACTTCATGAAGTCGCCGCCCGTGCAGTTCACCGACGACGAGGCCAGGCAGATGGTGGACGAGTTCGCCGCCAACGAGACACCGCTGGAAGTGGTCGACCGGACGCCCAGCGCCGACGTCAGCGCCTGACGTCAGCCCACCTGCACCGAGTCCGCCGGCGACCAGCCGGCGTGACCGCCGCTCAACCTGACCAACCGGGCGCGGAACCCATAGGTTGCGCGCCCGGTGTCTGCACGGAACGACCCTGGTTGCCAGACCCGTCCCTGGCGAACGCGATCGGGGCGGGAACCCGTACCCCGTAAGCTGCCCGTATGAGCGCGCCCCCTCCGCCTAGCACCCTTGCGCGCCTGCGCTCCGCGATGCGATCGGGGGATTTCCGCCGTCTGTTGTGGATCCGGCTGTCCGGCCAAGGTGGGGACGGGATCTTCCAGGCCGCCCTCATCGCCTCGGTGGTCTTCAACCCCGATCAGCAGCACACGGCAACGGGTCTGTTGGCTGCCAGCGTGGTCACGATCCTGCCTTTCACCGTTCTGGGACCGTTCGTCGGAGTGTTCATCGACCGATGGCCGCGCAAGAAGATCCTGTCGATCGCACCACTGCTGAAGATCGCGTTCGTGCCGCTCGTGCTCTTCGACCCCCTGCACGTGCCGTTCCCGTTCTTCCTGGGCGCGCTGGCGGTGCTTTCGATCAACCGCTTCCAGCTGGCCGCCGCGTCCGCGGTCGTGCCGCGACTCGTGCCTGCCGAGGATCTGTTGATCGCGAACTCGATCGCGACGGTCGGCGGCACATTGGCACTGCTGGCCGGCGCCTTCGTCGGCGGCAAGATCGCGGACACGGTCGGATCCGTCAGCGTCATCATGATCGCAATCACCGCATGGCTCGCCGCCTCGCTGGTCGCAGGGCGGATCCGGTCGGACCTCGCGCCGCTGACT
Organism: Actinomycetes bacterium; assembly: GCA_031369745.1. Taxonomy (GTDB): domain Bacteria; phylum Actinomycetota; class UBA4738; order UBA4738; family HRBIN12; genus AC-51. The sequence continues at coordinate 7,628 of JANMPG010000009.1, read as the reverse complement.
CTCGAGGAGTCGCCCGAGCTGCTGCGCCACGCGTTCAACCGGATCTTGGTCGAGACGAACGACGGCGCCCGCACGATGCTTCGCACACCACACGCGATCGGACCGATCGCCTCCATCACGATCGATCAGGTCGGTCAGGGCATCATGCTGACGCTGGCTCTCGTCGTGTTCCGTGAGCAGATGGGCCAGGGCGTCGCGTCGTTCTCCAACGTGATCGGCGCCGGTGGCGTCGGCGTCCTCCTCGGCATCGGCACGGCCGGCTTCATCGAGAACTACCTGTCGAAGGATCGTATGGTGGCGATCGCCTTCGCGATCGGTGGCACGGTGTTGATCGTGTCGTCGTTCTTCATCTCGGGACCGGTGATCTTGCTCGTGGCCGGAGTCTTGGGGCTCACCTTCACGTGGAAGAAGGTGGCGGTCGACACGCTGGTGCAGGAGTCGCTGCCAGACGGCTATCGCGGGCGTGTCTTTTCGGTGTACGACTTCTTCTACAACGCCGCGAGGATCGTGGCCGCGCTGCTGGCGATCGTGATGTTTCCCAGCCTCGGGGTCGAAGGCACGCTGGTCGTGGTCGGCGTCGTGTTCGTGCTGTGGACGCCGGTGCTGCCATGGCTGATCTCGCGGCGAGCGCAGATCGACCTCGACGTGGATGCGGCAGGCATTCCGGTGTCGCTGCGATGGGGAGCGACGAGGGAGCCCGTAGTCGTGCTCGGAGCCGATGAGCTCGGCTATCACTTGCGTCTGGAAGACGGCAGCGAGATCGACGTGCGCCGCGCGCGACGCGCGCCGGGGTGGACGGTCGTCCGCGAGCGCGAAGGCTAGGCCACCCTCCTGCCGATACTCAGGCGGATGAACCGATCCCGACTGTTCGCCGTCGTCGTCGCAACCGCGTGTCTCGCTGCTTCCGCCCCTGTCGCCGCCGCCCCACACGTGCCCGCGTGCGGCATGAAACGCACCGTGCTCGTGCCCGTGGTGGGGCGCGTCTATCACACCGCGTACTTCAGCTCTGTTGGCGCCGAGACCGGTTACACCGACGCCCGCATCCGCTGGTGGCAGGACCTCACCGGTCGCCACCCCGCGGGCATCTACCTGTCGAACCACTGGGGCACCGAGCGCGGGTCGGTGCATATCGTCTTCCCGGCGGACAAGGTGAAGATGTTCTGGCGTCACGGGTCGCTTCCGATGATCCGCTTGATGCCGTGGTCCAAGCGCTGGGAGAGCGGCGCGGACCCCGTGTTCACGTTGCAACGGATCGTCCGCGGGGATTTCGACAAGCAGCTGCGCTCCTGGTTCGACGATGCACGCAAGCTCGGCATCCCGCTGATGCTCGAATTCGGTGTCGAGGTCAACGGCGAATGGTTCCCGTGGAACGGCAAGTGGAACGGTGGCGGCACGACCGAGGGCTACGGGTCACCGACGTGGCCAGACGGACCCGAGCGTTTCCGCGATGCCTACCGCCACGTGATCACGCTCGCGCGTCAAGAACACGCCCGCAAGATCACCTGGAACTTCCACGTCGACGCGGACGGCTGGCCCAAGCGCTGGTGGAACGAGCCGAAGTGGTACTACCCGGGCGACGGCTACATCGACTGGCTCTCGGTGTCTGACTACGGCGAGCAGACGCCCAGCGGCAACCCGTCGCATTGGAACAGCTTCGACGAGAAGCTCGGTGACCCCAACGACCCGGCCAGCTCCTATCGAACGGTTCGCCGCCTCGCGTCGAACAAGCCGTTCGCCGTGATGGAGTTCGGCGTGACCGAAGATCCCGCGGCCGGCGACAAGGCGCAGTGGATCACCGACGCGTACGGTTCGATGACCGGAGGCGGTGCCCGATACGACGTGGCGCTCATCAACTACTGGAGCGAGAAGTGGACCAACGGCAACGGGACGCTGAGCGACCTGCGGGTCCAGTCCTCGCCGGGATCGCTCGACGCCTATCGCACTGCGATCGCGGGCTCGACATTCGCGACCTCACCGTCGTTCGACTGTGAGGTCTGAGAGCGCCGTCGAAGGCCCAGGACCACCACGCCGATCGCGATCGCGATCATCCCCGACAAACCGAACTCCGCACGTGGCCCCAGCGCCTGTCCGAGCCAGCCGGCGAGCGGGGCGCCGAACGGGGTGGACCCGAGGAACACGATCCCGTACAGCGCCATCACACGCCCACGCGCCTGCGGCTTGGCGTGGGTCTGCAACATCGTGTTGCCGGTGATCATGAAGGACAACGCCGCGAACCCCACCGGCGCCATCGAGAGCATCGCCACGGGCAACGTCGGGGAGATCGCCACGAACAGCATCGCCGCCCCGACCAACATCGCGAAGGACCCCAGGCGGCGCATGCTGGGGCTGTGGTTGCCGTGCGCGATCGTGATGGCACCGACGAACGCGCCGACCCCAGCCGAGGCCGACAACAACCCGAACTCCCGCGGACCGGCGTCGAAGGTCAGCTCCGACAGCAGCGGCAAGATCACTTGCCACTGGAACACGAACACGAACATCGCCGCGAGCACCACGAGCGGGCGGCGAAGCTCGTCGGTTCGCCATACATACTTCATTCCGGCAACCATGTGCCCGCGGTCGCGGGTCGTGCGTGGCTGCCGGTGAAGGTCCTGCGGCCGCATCGCGACCAACGCGCCGATGACGAACAGATAGGAGATCGCGTCGAGACCGAAACACCAAGCGATCCCCGCCGCCCCGATGATGACGCCCGCGATCGCCGGGCCGATCACCTTGGCTCCCATGAAAGTCGCGCTGTTCAGACTGACCGCGTTGGTCAGCTCCGCTTCACCGACCATCTCGACGTAGAAGCTCTGACGCGCAGGGTTGTCCATCGCGGTCACGAACCCGGTGAGCGCCGACAACACGTAGACCATCCACAGCTCGATGACATCGGTGCCGATCAGTGTGGCCATCACGAACGCCAGCAGGGCGTACGTGCTCTGCGTGGTGAGCAAGATCTTGCGCTTGTCGAAGCGGTCGGCGAGTACGCCACCCCAGGCACCCAGGATCAGCATCGGACCGAACGCGAGCGCGCTGTTCACGCCGAGCGCCGAACCGCTGTGGGTCAGACGCCACACGAGCCAACCGCTTGCGGTGAAGTTCATCCACGTCCCGATCGCCGACACGAACTGCCCGGAAAGGAACAGTCGGAAGTTTCGAGATGAGCGCGCCGACGCGAACGTGCGCTGCAGCGCCTCGACGGCGCTCATACGTCGCTCTCTTCGGCCAGACGCTCCAATATCTCCGAGGCGTGTTGCAGCGTCTCTCGCTCTTCGGGCGCGAGCCGCTTCATCCGCTGGGCCAAGTAGGCGTCCGTGCGCCGTCGGGCCACCTGCAAGAGTGCCCGGCCATCGGTCGTGACCTGCAGCCACGTCACCCGACCGTCGATCGGGTCGGCCAGCCGCTCGATCAGCCCTCGATCGACCAACTCACGGATCGTTCGGGTCATCGTTGGCTTGCTGACGTGCTCGTGGCCGGCGAGTTGCCCCGCGGTGATCGGGCCGTGGCGTTCGACCGACCCCAGCGCCGCGTGCAGGGTCGGCGTGATCGCGACGTCGGATTCGTGGCGCATGCGCCGCGCGGCGCGCCACACCGCCACCCGCAGCGAAGCGGCGAGCTCGGCAGGACGCAGCGTCGTCGAGGTTCGGGGCATCAAACAACGATGATAGTACGGCTCTCTAACTAGTGACCAAGCCGGAGGCGAACCTCCACGAAACCGCCACGGCCGCCCGTATCGTGGGCCATCCAGCGAGACGAGGAGCAGCGCCGATGGCCAGCAACGGACAGCAGCGCGCAACGACCCCCGACCGTAAACGGCCCGTGATCATCGGGCTGATCGTCGTGATCGCCCTCCTCGTGTTCGGCCTCGGGTACCTGCTGGGCTCCGGCGGCGACGACCCGCAGGCTGCGGCGCCGACGACCCCGGCCCAAGCATCGACCCCGTCCGCGACGCATGGGCCGACATCGACGCCGAGCGAGACGGCGAGCCCATCTGCGCTCGCCACGACAGAGCCGACCGGCAGCGACCTTCCCGACGGTGTCTACTTCGTCCAGTTGAAGGACGTTCAAGGTGGCGAAGAGGGCCCCCTCCAGCTGCAATACGACCTCGCCTACTTCCTCCAGGGCGAAGAGGCGAACCAGGCGGCGGCCGATCGTGGGTTGGAGACGCCGGTGCCCAACGACTACTTCATCGTCAACGACAACCCCAAGCTGCGACTGACGCCCCTGGAAGGGGTCTACTCCGTCAAGTACATACCGGTGAGCTCCGGATCGACCACACCCGTGAAGGCACACGAGTCGCAGTTCCTCGAGTGGATGGGACAGTCGAACCCGACCGACTTCCCGGCGAAAGACACGTCGTTTTGGTGGATCACGCTCGCGAACGGGTCGGTCGCCAAGATCCAGCAGCAGTACATCCCGTAGGTCGTTGCATCGGGTCGCGCGGGAAGGCACCCTCGTCACATGCAGCACGCCGATCACGAGCCCGGATCCCGCGAAGACTGCGAGGAGTGCCGGGCGATCGCCTACGAACCCGGCTGGTACAAGGCCCTTCGCGACGAGCGCGTGGTCGCGGCCGACACCGCCGTGGTCGCGGTGCCCGATGCGGATCAACCCGACGTCGACGTCGTCGTGGAAGAAATTCCGCACGAGCCCGCGCGCCGGCGCCGCTGACCGTCCGCGCTCGCTCGCCTGAGCCGATGCCACACGACTGGGACGCCGCGACGTATGACCGCCTCCCGATCCCGATGACGGGCTGGGGGTTGACGGTGCTCGGGCGCCTCGAACTTGCGGGCGACGAGCGTGTGCTGGACGCCGGATGCGGAACAGGACAGGTGACACAGGCGTTGCTGGATCGGCTTCCGCATGGGCAGGTCGTCGCCTTGGACGCCTCCACCTCGATGCTCGCGCGAGCCCGAGATCGGTTGGGCGATGAGCGCGTCGTGTATCTCGAACACGATCTCGTCGAGCCGATCCCGATCGAGCCGGTGGACGCGATCTTGTCCACAGCGACATTCCACTGGGTTCGCGACCACGATCGGTTGTTCGCCAACCTTGCCGGGGTGTTGCGCCCGGGCGGGCGCATGACCGCGCAGTGCGGCGGCGCGGGCAACCTTCGCCGTGTGAACGACGCCGCAGCCCGCGCCGCCTCGATCGACCTCGAAGCGACGAAGACCTACGCGGGGACAGAAGAAACGGATCTCCGGCTGCGCAAGGCGGGTTTCACCGATGTCGAGTGTTGGCTGCACGATGCGCCGATCCTCCTGGCGCAAGGGGACCTGGCTTCGTACCTGCGCACCGTGATCCTCGGCGGCGAGGTTGCGCGTCGAACGCCACAGGACGCCGACGAACTCGTCCACGCGGTAGCCGCCGCGATGGACGCACCCCTGATCGACTACGTCCGGCTCAACATCACGGCGCGGCGGGGAGACTGACGGCGGCCTGCCTCAGATGAACAGTGGGATCGCGGCCTCACGCATCTCCCGGATCGCCGTGGCCGCCCCGATCGGCTCTTCGAGCCCATCGATCAGGTCCTCGCGCTTGAGGCCGAGCAGATCCATCGTCATCTGGCACGGGATGAGCTTCACGCCGAGGTCTTGTGCCAGCTCGATCAACTCTTCGGGCTTGGCGACCTGGTTGTTGTCGGCCAGCTTCTTGAACATCGCGGGGCCGGCGCCGAGGAACTGGTAGTGCGACAGCTTCGCCTTTTGAGCGGAGCCCGGGTTCATCACCGACATCATCTTTTGCATCCAGTTGTCGCCGGTGATGCGCACGCCGGGCTTCACGATCGCGAACAGACCCCAAAACGTGAAGAAGACCGTGGCCTCCATGCCGCTTGCCGCGGCCGTCGTGGCAAGGATCGTGGTCGGCCAGATGCGGTCGAGGTCCCCGCCCCAGGCGATGATCGTCATCTTGTTTTTTTTCTGGATCGCCTTGTCCTGCTGCTCCTCCAGCGCTTCGACGCGCTGCAGGAGATCGACGAGGGTCCCCGGATCGGCGACGCGGGCCTCGCTAACAGCCATGGTTAGGCCACCTTGCGAACCACGTAGCGAAACGTGCCGTCCTGGAGCGTCTCGGCGCTCACCAGCTCGTTGCGGCTCAGCTCTGCCCATGAGGGCACGTCGGACCGAGATCCCGGGTCGGTCGCGAGCAATTCGAACGTAGCGCCCTCGGGAGCGTTCTTGAACGCGCGGGCCAGCGTGACCAACGGGCCCGGGCAAGATTGACCGCGGGCGTCGACGGTGGTGATGGTCGTACTCATGGGTGCGTTGAACCTCCAGAAGTGTTGGCGGGGAACGAGTAACGCGATGGCGCGACGAAGCGCGCTGTTCCTTTTGTTACGGGGAACAGCCGCAGATGCGGTCGGGAATCATCGCCGCGACGACGCCAGCTTCACGTGTACAGACCATTGCAGGTGCAAATACTACCTCTGACGTGCGGTTACGGGCAAGAGCCCGGTCTGGAGTCTTGATCTACCCGCCGCTGGGCGTCGGCGTGACCAGGCAGCCTTGGTCGCGGCCGAGGCGCTCGAGCCCAGCCAGATCGCCGGGACCAAAGTCGGTCATGTATCCGCCTGCCGGCTCCATCAGTTCGGCTTTCGACGTGACGTGATCCAAGCCCATGACGTGACCCAGCTCGTGGAGCACCGTCGGTCCCTGCGACCCCGTATACGCCCAGCCGGGCGGATTGGGGTCCGCGGCGTTGATGACGACCCACCCGCTGACGAACTGTGCTGTCCCGTCGGGCGGCCCGAGTGGGCGCGCGACGGCCGCGAAGTACTCGTCTCCCTTCTGAAAGGGGATGTCGGTCTGCGACTGCGACACCCACGCGATCACGACCGGCGCCCAGCGATCGCCGTAGCGATCTGGTTGGTATGAGCTCCGGTCGCGCTGTGGGACCTCGTCGGTCAAGCCGTCGTACACGAACGACACGCCGGTGGCGGCGGTCACCCGAACAACCGCGGCGTGCACATCCTCGATCGACCCGGCCGGCGCGAGCGAGACGTTGACGACGTAATGGATCGGCGTGCACGGGTTCCAGCGCACCGGCTTACCGGCCATGGTGGCCAGGAACTGATACTCGTCCGTGGTGCCACGCGGACGAGAAAGGTCGCTGACGACGCCCCCGACGACCCCAAGCGAGCCGATGATCGCGACCGCCGTAAGCACAGCGACCACAGCCGTGAGCCCGCGGCGACGGCGAGGTGCGTAGCCGACCGCAGCAACAGACATCCAACCGAGATCCGGGCGCGGTGGAACCCACGCGTCGGGGCGCGCCGGTGCCGGGAGGCCCGGGGGACGGGAGGGATCCATGCCATCCATCGTAGGAGGGGTATCGGCGAACGGCCGACCCAACAGGATGTCGAGCCATCTATTGACGTTCGGCACATCCTCGCGATTGGATGCTCTTCCTATGGTGAAGGGTTCCCCCGCGCCCCGTTGGATCCTTGCCCCGATCACTGCGCTGTTGGTGTCCGTCGCGCCGGCTCCAGCGAGTGCTGCGGCGTCGACCTCGTGCACGTTCGACGCCGGCGCCGCGACCGTGTCGGCGACGATCGGCTCCGGTCAGAGCCCGATCCTCGAGCGATCCGGAGACGCGATCATGTTCGCCGGTAGCGAGTGCGGAGTCGC
>JANMPG010000005.1:0-18770 GCA_031369745.1 Actinomycetes bacterium | reverse complement strand
TCATGGAGTCGGGAGACAGGGCTAGCGCCAGTCGAGCGACACGACCTCAACAGGCTCAGCGATCCCCTTCAGGGTCACCACGCGGGGCTCGGAGATCCTGAACCCGTCGAGGCCTTTGAGCGTGTCGACGCTCGCGAGGATTTCGCCGCCATCGGCAAGGGCCGCGATCCGCGCGGCTGCGTGTACACCGCGCCCGGTGAACGTGCCACCCGATCTCGTGGCCTCCGTGGCGTGCACGCCGATCCGGATCTGCGGAGCGAACCCGTGCTCGTGTCGGTGTTCGGCCATACCCCGCTGGACCTGGGCTGCGCAGTCGACTGCGGTGTTCGGATCGGGGAATGCTACGAAGAACCCGTCGCCCGCGTGATCGAGCTCCTCGCCTCCGTGCTCTTCGAAACAGTGTCGAAGCGACTCGTCGTGCCAGCGCAGAAGGCCCTCCCACGCCTCGTCTCCGATGGCCTCGATCAGCGCGGTTGACCCCACGATGTCGGTAAACATGAAGGTGCGAAGAGCGCGCACAGGGACGGCTTCATAGACGGTTCGCTGCAGGAGATCCTCAGCTCGCTTCGCGTCGGGAAGAGCGCCGATGTGTTCGAAGGCGGATCGGGCAGCGTCGAGCTCCAGGACCGCGGACTCGGTCTGGCCCTGTGTGAGGTAGGCCTGCCCGAGGAGCAGCCTCGTACGGGCGGCCTCGTATGGGGCGTCGGCGTCTCTCCACAGCTCGAGAGCCCTCCGCAGGCTCTTCGCGGCCTCAGCCATCTGCCCGTCGGCGAGCTGCACGGCACCAAGGGCGCCCGCGGCGCCGGCGCGAAGCGCCGGTGTGCCGTATTCCTCGCCGGCTTCCACGAGTTCATCCGCTGCGGACCGCGCGGACTCCCGATCGCCGGCTTCGAGCGCGATCGTCACGAGGGCAGGCAGCAAGGCGCGCATCCGGCGGGGGCGTCCGCCGGGCTCCTCCTCCAGGGTTCGCTTGATGAGCGATAGGGCTGCATCGGGTTTGCCCTGGGCGAGCCGCAGCAGCGCGAGCCCCGGCTGTGGCTGAACCCCCGCTTCGTGGGCCTGATGGAACGCCGCCTCCGCACCAGCAAGATCGCCCCGCTTCATCCTGACCTCGCCGAGTTCCCGGAACGCCAAGCCGAGCATCTCCGGGTCCCGTCCGCGCAACTCCTCGATCGCGGCGAGTGCCTCGCGCTCTGCCTCGTCCCACGAGCCTCGCACGTTCATAATCTCGGCGCGGTTCACCCGGCAGATCGTGGAGAACACGCTGGGTCCGAAGCTGAGCACGTACCGATCGGTGATCTCCGACCATTCGCGGGCCCGCCGGTAGTCGGCGACCCCTACGCAAAGACCGGTCGTCAAGCAGTAGAGGATGGAGGCCTCGTATGGACGGATCTCGCCGGCCGCGATCGCGGCGCAGACCTCGTCGATCAGCGCCATGCCCTCAGTCACCCGACCCTGATCGACCAGCTCACGTCCGCGACGGTGGAGGCACCTCGCTTCCAGGGTCCGGTCGCCGAACCGGATCGCGAGCTCTAGGGCTCGGTCGGTGTCGTCGAGGCCGAACGCGATCCAGCCCTGCTCGACGCACTCGGGCTCGTCCTCGAGGAGTCGCTCGGCCCGGCGATCCCACCCGTCAGCCACGGACTCGATGCCCTTGTCCCAGTACTCGACCGAGAGCTGCCACATCGCAACGATCGCCGCGCGACGCCGGTTTCCCGCCTCCACATAGCCGGCGAACGCCGCTTCGTGAGCCCGGATCGCCTCGTCGAGGCGACCGGTGGAGTGGGCGGCTTGGCCGAGTGCATCGAGATCCTCGGGGCCGAGCGCTCCCTCGGCGCCAGCCGGGGCGAGGGCGTCGTACGCCTCGGCCCAAGCGCCGCGAAGGAACGCCTTCCTTCCTCGCTGGAGCAGCGCCTCAGGAGTATCTTGCGTCTCCATCGCTTCTTGATCCTCGCTCATGGCTCATGGCGCACCCGAGTGGGCAGAGCACCGGTTCCCAACCGCGAGTCGCAGGTTCGATGGCGAAAGCATCTGGAGACCGTTTTCAAGACCGTCGCCTTCGTCCGCTCGGCCATCCTCCCGCGGAGGAGCCTACCGGGAGGATGGCCGGAAAGCGGAGCCGTGGGAACCCTCGAGCCGAGTTGCGTCAATAACTCAGGGGAGGGGAGCTTGGTGCCCGCAGGAGGCGGGCGATTGGACACGGAATTTGTCTCGGTCCACCGGTTCACGCATCACTGGTTAGGCCTCTACTGCCATTACTCACGGAACTCTAACCTCAGGAGGTGGGGCATGAGGTTCACTTGGAGGCCCGTCGCGACGTCGGCGGCTCTAGCTATTCTGGGCGTCACGCTAGGCGCAGGTGTTTCTCTGGCACTCCAAAGCGACCCGTCACCACAGCAACTGGGGCCGTGCTCAGCTGGGGAATCTGTCCTTGTCGCGAGCTTCATGCCCGACGGCGCCTTCGCATCGCCGATAGACGCGGTGGGGGCGTCACTCGGAAACGTCGAACTAGAACCCACCTCACCGCTGACCGCAGACGCTCTAGAACTCGCACCGCTCAGTGTAGACGACCCGCTTTACGGCGAGGGGCGAGTCTCCGCCACTCTCTTGACGACGAGTGGAACGGCGAAGGTCGTTCTCACCCAGATGCCTGACGGTACATACCAACTTCACAGCGTGATTCAGTGCCAGATGGACGAGGAGGGAATCAAGTGAAGATCGCGAGGGCGCTCGCCTCACTCACACTGGGGTTCCTGCTTGGCGTGGTCATCGCAGCTCAGGGAACCGCCGTGGGGCACAATGCGGCTACCTGGTATGGAATCCCCTGGGGCTCAGATGGGTTGCCTAGCATCACTTACAAGTTCAACGATAACTTCCCAACCGGGAATTGGCGCGATCGAGTTCGTGATGCCGCGGATCGCTGGTCGAACGTCGACCCGAACAACTTCGCATTTAACAACTTGTCGAGCGACAACCCAAAGAACTTCGGCAATCAATGCGCCGACTACGACTTCGAGGAGAACGTCATCTACTACCGAAACCTTAGCGGCGCGTATGGTCTAGCTAGCGTGTGCGCGAAGTCGAACGGCAACGCGAAGTGGTTCACCGTCTCGTTCGACAGCAGCCAGAACTGGTATCGGGGAACAGGCAACCCTGCGAGCAACGAGATCGACGCGTGGTCAGTCGCTCAACAGGAACTGGGTCACGGCACGGGCTTCTTAGCCGGCTCGGGGGGAGACCATTTCTCATCCGATTCAGACTGCGATCGCGATGCGCCGATCGACTTGGACAGCTGGCAGACAATGTGTGCAGGGACCGTCCAAATCCTCGGCTACGATGAAGAGAAAGGGCATACCTTCCGTCGGACACTCGAGACCCACGACAAGCACACCCTCGACAATCAGTACTGATCCCCCAACGGAATCGCGACGGAGACCGGCCACGTCTGGCCGGTCTCCGTCGTTCCCAGCGAGACTAACGGGGGCGCCGCAGGAATCTCCCTGCAACGATTCGCCGTGTCCAGGACTTCCTGTAGATGATGGTTGAAACTGCGAGGTCGGAGGAGGCGATCCAGGCCGCGGACTTCGAGGAGTTCTTCGAGCGTTCCCATCTGAGGCTGGTACGCGCCTTGTTCCTCCTAACGGGGCATCGGGCCGAGGCCGAGGACTTGGCCATGGAAGCCATGGCACGGGTCTTCGAGCGGTGGGAGAGCGTTCGAACCATGGACTCACCGGAGGGCTACGTATTCACGGTGGCGCTTAACCTCAACCGCCGCCGGTTGAGGAGGCTCGTCAAGCTCCGAGAAATCATCGTGCCAAGCGCCAGCCAGGAGGACATCGAGGTGATGACCGATGTCCGGAAAGCCGTTGCAGGCCTGCCTCGGGGCCTTCGGGAGGCTCTCGTGCTGGTTGATTGGGCAGGCTACTCCAGCCGTGAGGCTGGTGGACTCCTCGGAATCACAGATGTCTCAGTCAGGAGTCGGTTGTCTCGCGCAAGGGCGAGGCTTCGAGTTGAACTGGGGGACAATTACTATGAATGATTCACGGATCCGTGATGAGCTCGAGCGCGAGGCACAGAGGATTGCGTCCGTGAAAGGTCTGCGCGAAGGGACCGCACGTCTAGTCGAGCGGCGGCGCCGAACCCGCAGGGTTTCCTCCGCCCTGATCGCCGCGGCCATCTTCCTCATTCCTGCCGTCCTGTTCGCGGTATCGACGGTATCGAGCCAGTGGGAAGGCGTTCAGACCACCGCTCAGGGAACGACGACCGCGTCTCAAACCGAGACTCCTCACACAGCCTCCTTGGGCTCGAACGTACCCGAATGCGCCTCTGACGATGACGCGAGCCTTGTGACCAGCATCTTCGCGGACGGTGGGTTCGACACTGCTGAGGAGGCGATCCGCGCCGGGCTACTGAACGAGGGAGTGCAAGCCATCAACCAGAGCGAAGCAACGGAGATCCCGTCGACGGAGGAAGGGCTCGCTACCTATCGAGTCGAACTGACTGATGGGCGCATCGCGGTTGTCGCGCTGAGGACGGGTGCGAACGGCTTCGTACTCGATGGTTTGCGGCTCTGCGGGTGAGGGACGCTCGGGTGGCGCGGGGGCTCTGCACAGGACGACCCCTCCTGCTGCGCTGAAGTAAGCGTCCGGAAGACCGTCTTCAAGACCGTCGCCTTCGTCCGCTCGGCCATCCTCCCGACGAGAAGGGTACCCCTCCCGTGGGCGGACCCTTCTAGGTAGCGGAGGCAGTCGCAGGCATGAGTGGTTGTTACCTAGCGCGGTTCAGCACAACTCGTTAGCCCGAGGGAGTTCTTGATCCCGATTCTGAGAAGGCTGGGCCCTGCCCGATCCAAACTACCCCGTGTGGAACTCGAAGGAGTCCACGACGGGCGCCGCTGCTTGTACCGCCCGGTCGAAGTCCCCCTCCGTCGCAATGATCAGGATCGCCAGGGCACGTGCGGATCCTCCGGGGAGATCCAAGAGATACAAGCGTCCCATCTGAGTGGGGGTCACCACGGCCCATGAGAGGCTGCCCGAGACAACCGGGAACGCGCCGTTGCACGGCCCTGCGACGAGGACGGGCGCAACGTCCATGCGAAGGGCGTCGATTCCTCCGACGCGTTCGGCGACAGGCACCGTCACCTCGAAGTTGGGGTTCGACCGGACGGAATCCGCCACCTCCACGGCCGATGCAGCGAGCAAGTCCGTGCCGCAGGGATCCATCGGGATCGGGGTCGGGTTCGCAATGATGAGGATCTGCGCGCCACCCTCACCAAGCAGGAAGAAAAGGCGCTCGTCGATGTATGACTCAGCGTGGTCGGACCAGGGCTTGTTGGCCTGGAAAATGACGTCCCCGCCGAGGAACGAGTAGCTCCCAGGGCCGACCCTCTTCGTCACTTCTTCTCCGACTCGCAGAGGCGGCGCTCCTCGGTGCCACGAATCCCCGAGGTGGTCGAATAGCCTGCCGGTGGCGGGGTCGAGGACCAACGTGTACCCGCCCCAGTCGGTGAGGTCGGGTTCCCGACCGTCATCACAGGTCAGGACAGGAGCGGATGCCACCAAGGTGGTTGCGTCCACGAGACGCCCTTCCCCGGTCATCGTTGATGGTGTGTCCACATGATCGACGCGCGTACGACGATCCGAGCACTCGCCGGATGAGTCGTCGTGCATAGAGATGTGAAAGACCCCGTCCTCGGTTGCCCGAATGGTCATGACCCGGGAGCTTCCCCCGAACCCGAGTTCGGTGGAGTTCCACACGCCCACGAACGGGACCCAGGGCGGATCAGCGGGGACCTGCTCCGTGGAAATGAGCCGCAGCAGCCCGCCGATCGCCACGGTGGCCACGGCCACGGCCACCACCGCGCTGACGATTCGCCGGCTCCGGTCCCGGCGCCGGCGGCGATCCATCACTCGCTCGAACAGATCCGGAGTCGGCTCGTGGCCCGAGGCGCGCCGCTCGAGGAGATCGTGGATATCAGGCATCGTCAGCCTCCAGTTCGCCTCGAAGATCCGCCCTGGCCCTCGAAAGCCGGGCACGGAGCGACCCAGGCCGGATCCCCAGGACCGTCGCGGCCTCCTGCTGGTCCATGCCGAGCCACTCGACCAGCACGAGCGCCTCACGCTGCCCGGTCGGCAGCGCGTCCAGCGCCCGGGCCAGGGTGTCGCGGTCCTGAGCAGCCACGGCGGGGTCGGGGGCCGGAGTGGGGTCGACAAGATGACGCGACCGGGTGGCGAGCCATCGGATGCGGCTGCGGTGCAAGTTCATGGCCGTGCGGAATAGATAGCCCTGCTGGTTGTCCATCCGCTGGACCCGCTCCCACCGCTCGTAGATGCGCACCATGGCTTCCTGGGTGAGTTCGTCCGCCTCGGTCGCGCTCCCCGTGAGCAGGTACATGGCCCGGGAGAGTCGGACGTGCTCCGCTTGGAAGAACTCTGCAAAGGCCGTGTCCGCCTGCGCGTTGTCTTCCGCAGCCGCCTCCGAAACTCCCACCGCCACGGGCTCCTTCAAGTCTGAGGGTTCCATTCGTGACCATGAACGCGACAAGGGGTCACTCCGTTGCATCCCGACGTGATTCTCCGTACCAGCACACGCGCCCCGAACGTGGACGTTGCCCTTCAGAATAACGGCGCGAGACGCTTGCGCCTCATCGAGGCGGCACAATCGGCGCAGGCGCAACTGGCGCAGACCGTTTTCAAGACCGTCGCCTTCGTCCGCTCGGCCATCCTCCCAGCGAGGAGCCTACCGGGAGTTGAAGCTGGGACTAGCGATGAGGGCGTCAGTTACGAGTAGGACCACAACACGAGACAATCAGGTGACGGGGCCCAGGTGATTCGTGATCCCTTCGGCACCGAGGCCATGTCTCCGGTACGCAGGTCGAGTGTCGACGTGCCGTCGATCCCAACGTGCACCGATCCCTCCAGGACAACCAGGGTCTCGCGAGCCGGGATCTTGACCTCAACTGGAAGAACAGGGCGATCCGGATCAGATCGCCACAGTCCGAAGATCGAGCCCGCCTCATTGAACAGCAGGTGGGCGACGCCGCCGATCTCCGTGTCGGGCTCCCATCGGTCCGTGTCGATGCGAGAGCGGTATACGCCTGGGATGTCACTCACGGCGGTCTCCATCATCTGGTGAACCCGTATCGGTTGGACGAAGAGTAGCCGCCCGACCACGATCGAGCGAGAGGTTCAGTCGCATGAATGGCCGCCCACCATGCTGACCTCGCCCGCTCAACCGCGGCGTCCGAACGGCGCCATGCACCACGCCACGAGGCGCCGCCACCACGAACGATGTGGCACGACCTGCCCCCCGGCGCCCACGCTCTGCACGAACCGCTCGATGATGCTCGCAACGACGCGTTCGATGATCGGGCCGCCCGCGCCGGCGAGTCGCCCGCGGACGGTCAGGTCCCCGGTGTACGTCAAGGCAACCAGTCCGTCGACGTCGCCGATCGACAGCGCCGCGTCACCGGATAGATGCAGGTCCAGGCGCTCCTCTTGGCCTTCGAGGTGGATATCGAGCCGCCGATCGGGGTCAGCTCGCGTGACGGCAGCCTCGAGTCGCCAGATGCTCGGAACGCCCATCGCGAGGTGCCGAAGGGTGCCCCGGAAGATGTCGTCCGAGACCTGCTCGATCGACTCTGGCACGAGACCTGGGATACAGGCGGCGACGGCCCTGATGTCCTGCACGTGTCGCCAGGCCACGTCGGCAGACACCGGCATCTCGATCCTGTCTGCGAGCTGCACCGTCGTGGATGGGACCTCGCGTTTGCGTCGCACCCATACATCCTTGTTGCGCATCGATCACCAACGCCCGAAGTCTTCGACCGCCTCGGCGATCTCAGGCCGTTCATAGCGGAACGGCGTGAGGTCCAGCGCAGGCGCCGTGCCGGTCATGTGCTGGGCGATCAGCTTGCCGCTAATGGGTCCGGCCGCCATCCCGAACACGTGTCCCGTCGCAAGCACCAGGCCCTCGACGCCATCGACCGGCCCGAGTACAGGCAGCGCGTCGGGCGTCTGCGGCAACAACCCCGCCCACACACGCTCGATCGTCACGTCTCGGAGACTCGGAAGGTGGTCCCCGATGATCCCGCATGTAAGCGCCAGGCCACCCACCGTCGGCTGATCGTTCATACCGACGAAGTCCATGGGGCACCCGAGAAGGACCCGGCCATCCATGCGCTGGGCAACCAGCTCGAGCATCGCCAGACCGGGGAAGACCGTCTCCAGCGGGTGCAGGAACTCCTCCTCGTCGTAGCCTGGCAGATCCTTCGTCAAGGCATACTGCTTCACCGCGGTCGGCCCATACAAGATGGGATCGAAACGCTCATCCATCGGGGCGGTGAGGGCCATCTGCAGCCGCATCGGCACGATCGGTAGGGGAAGTCCGATAGGCGCGAGGAGTTGGGGCGACCAGGTCCCGGCGGCCACGACGACACGATCCGCCTCGATCGGGCCGTCGTTGGTATCGACACCGACGCAACGACCACCGTCCATCCGGAGCCCCAACACCTTCTGCTGGCAGACCGTCGCTCCCGAGCGTTCAGCCCCGCGCACGAGCGCCTGCGTCAGCTTGGTCGGCTCCACGTGCGCGTCCATCGGGTTGAACGTGGCACCCGCGACGTCATCCGGTAGCACGGGGCACGCCGCCCTCGCGGCGTCCCCGTCGAGCAGCTCTACGGGCAGCCCCGCGGCACGCCGGCCCGCCACGAACCGTGGGAACAGGTCATGTTGGTCTTCGAAGAAGTAGATCATCCCGCCACTCGGTCGGAACTCGAAGTCGTCGAGCGCCCCGATCAGCTCGTCGTACAGACGCCGGCCCGCAAGGGCGAGTTCCATCTGCACCCCCTCGGCGCGGGTGTGGGTCCAGACGTATCCGGGATTCCGACCCGACGCACCCCACGCCGGGGGATGCTCATCGACGATCGTGACGCGCACCCCCTCCTGCGCAAGGAAATACGCCGTCGCCGCACCAACGATCCCGCCGCCGACCACGAGCACCTCGGTCCCCGATTGCACCGCGCCCATCCCTTTCTTCCGGTCGACCTTGAAGCGGCGGCTCCGCTATCATATATCTGATAGATCCTTGGGACGCCCGATCCACCTGCCGACCACGTGCTCGATGGAGGATCTCACGGGCAACCAGGTGCCAGGAAATATAGGATGTGGCCATGGCGGACCCCGCGAGCTTCCAGACCAAGACGGAGTGGATCTACTCCCAGCTGCGCGAGATGATCACGTCAGGAGAGCTCCCCTCGGGTAGTCGCCTCCCGCTCGCGCCGCTCGCGGAGCGGTTCGGGACCAGCGAGATCCCGGTTCGCGAGGCGATGCGGATGCTGCAAAGCGACCGCATCGTCCGGATCGAGAGTCACCGCGGTGCCACGGTCGCGAGCGTCAGCTGGGAGCAGCTGTACGAAGCGATCTTCGTGCGTTCCTACCTCGAGATCTTGGCGATCCAGGAGGCGATCCCGCTGCACGACGCGGCGTCCCTCAAGATGGCGCTCGATGACCTCCGCCGGATGGACGAGCTCGCTGCCGAGCCCTCGACGGACACCGCAACCTCGTTCAGCGCGGCGAACCGGGCCTTCCACACCAACCTCTACGCACCATGCCCCCATCCACTCCTGACGGGGCAGATCGACGAACTCTGGGATCGGTTGTGGCGAACGCGCTCCCAGTCTCTGTTCTACATGGCCCGCGAGCAGATGCTGCGCACCCAGGCAGACCATTGGGACATGTACGAAGCCGCCGCCGACCGTGACGTCGATCGCGCCACGGCGGCGGCGGCGCGCCATCGCACCGGCAACCTCGACGCATGGCGAACGATCATTGACGCGGCAACCGGCGACGAGCCGGGGGTCGACGCAGCCGCCGCCACACCGCGGAAACTCAAGAAGAGACGGGAGGCACCAGATGGGTAGACGGATCGCCTTCATCAACCCGTTCGGCACCGACGCGTACGACGACATCATCACCGAAACCCTCGGGCCGCTCGCGATGACGGACACCGAGCTCGTCGTGACCAACCTGATCGGTGCCCCCGAGAACATCGACTACTACTGGCCCAAGCACCTCCTCGAGAACGCCGTCTTCACGGAGGTGATGCGCCTCGAGCAGGAGGGCTTCGACGCCGTGATCGTGGGGTGCTGCTACGACCCCGGCGTGCGCGTCGCGCGCGAGCTCGTCGACATCCCGGTGGTCGGGCCTCTCGAAGCCGCGCTCAACATGTCGAGCTATATGGCGCACCGCCCGACGATCGTCACCGACCACCACAAGGCGGTGCCCTGGATCGAGGACATCGTGCGGCTGTACGGCCAGCAGAACGTCCGCGGCGTCCGGAGCATCGGGTGGTGGGTACCCCAGATGGTGCAGGCGCCCGCCGACGTCGCGCGCGACGCCGCGGCCGCCTGCGAGCAGGCGCTCGCGGAGGACAACGCCGACCTGGTGATCCTCGGCTGCACGATCATCGCAGCCTGCGTAACCCAGACGAGCCAAGCCACCGGCCAGTACCGCGACGTGCCGATCGTGAACCCGAACCTGCTCGCCTTGAAGAGTGCGGAGGCCCTCGCCGACCTCTGGCAGCGGGGGGAGTTCCACGTCAGTCGGCGAAACTTCTACGAGAAGCAAGCGGCGCACGACCCCGCGGAGTTCGAGGATGTGAAGCGGCGCTACGCGCCGTCGCCGGCGACGGCCACTTCGGACTGAGGCCGCGGAAACACCAGCGCCTCGTCCACACGCCAGGCCACGCGCGCCCGCGCCCCCGCCGGCGGCGCGTCGTCGATCCGCGGTCGCGTCAGCACGAATGGGTCGCCGGCGCCATCCAGCACCACGTGCACGTGCGTCTGTGACCCGACGAACACCGAACCCTCTACCGTTCCGGTGGCCGTAGCCTCGCCCGTGGCCGGCGTCTCGTCGTCGCCGAGCATGCGCGCGGTCTCGGGCCGCACGGCCAGGTACCCGGGGCCGCTGACCGGTACCGTCGGCTGTCGCACGGGCAGCGAGCCGAGCCCCGTCGTCGCTATCGCGTCGCCGGCCACGTCGCCCGGGATGAAGTTCATCTTGCCGATGAACGCGGCGACGAAGTGGTCGACCGGGTGGTGGTAGAGCTCGCGCGGCGTCGCGACCTGCAGCACCCGCCCGTGGTCGAGCACGGCGATGCGGTCCGCCATCGTCATCGCCTCCTCCTGGTCATGGGTGACGATGATGAACGTCATCCCGACCTCGTTCTGGAGGCGCTTGAGCTCGATCTGCATCTCGCCGCGGAGCTTGCGATCCAGCGCGGCGAGCGGCTCGTCCAGCAGCAACACCCGCGGGCGCTTCACGATCGCGCGGGAAAGCGCGACGCGCTGGCGCTGGCCGCCCGAGAGCTGGTGCGGCCGGCGATCCGCCTGCGCCACGAGGTCGACCTTTGCGAGCACCTCGTCGACGCGCGAGCGGATCTCGTCCTTGCTCAGGCGCTCGGCCTTCAGCCCGTACGCGACGTTGTCCCAGACCCGAAGGTGCGGGAACAGCGCGTAGGACTGGAACATCATGTTCACCGGCCGCTCATACGGCCTGGATCCGACCAGGTCGGCGCCGTCGAGCTCGATGCGGCCCGACGTGACCTCCTCGAACCCACCGATGCAGCGCAGCAGCGTCGTCTTGCCGCACCCACTTGGGCCCAGCAGCGCGAAGAACTCGCCGTCGCGGATCTGCAGGCTTACGTCGTTCAGCGCGCACACGTCGCCGAACCACTTCACGACGCGCTCGATCCGGATCACGTCGCCGTCAGCGGCGTCGAGTACCGGGTCGACTGTCTGCGGCTCATCCGTGACGCTCATGCCACGGCCTCCTCGGGCACTCCGCGGTTGCGACGGCCGCCGAGGATCAGCGCCGTCGCGATCGAAAGCATCGTGACACACAGCAAGATCGTGGCCGCCGCGTTGATCTCGGGGGTGATGCCGAAGCGGATCATGCCGTAGATCTGGATCGGGAACGTCACGGTCTGGCCGGCAGTGAAGTACGCGATGACGAACTCATCCACGGACAACGTGAACACGACCAACGCGGCGGCGATGATGCCCGGCCAGATAACCGGCAGCGTGACCTTGAAGAACGTCGGGATCTCCTTGACTCCGAGGTCGAGCGACGCCTCCTCGATCGATCGATCGAACCCGCGCAGCCGCGTGCGAATGATCGCAGTCGCGAACGCGATACCCCAGACCGAGTGCGCGATCACGATCGACCGAACACCGAGCGGGAACTTGATCGCCGCGAAGAAGGAAAGCAACCCAATCGCGGTCACGATGTCCGGGATCAACAGCGGGAAGTAGCTGGCGCTGTCCAGCGCGGCATTCCGGCGCCAGCGTTCGAGCCCGAAGGCTAGGGGCAGACCGATCACGATCGAGAGCACGGTGGCCGCCGCGGCGATGAAGAATGTCGTGCCGATCGATCGGATCACCGCCGAGTCGTGCGCCAGGACGCCGTACCACTTCGTCGAGAACCCACCCCAGAGACTCGCGTATTTGGACTGGTTGAACGACAAGATCACCAGCACGACCAGCGGCGTGTACAGGAACGCGAACACGATCCCCATGTTCAGGCGGAGCAGTCGGCCGCCGCCCGGTCCGCGGTCACGCATCGATGCCGATCTCCCTGCTTCGGCGCAGCGCGAACGACTGGACGAGGAGCAGCAGCATCAAGATCGCGATGAGCGCCAGCGTCAGGGTCGACCCGAACGGCCAGTCTCTCGCGGTGAGGAACTGCCGATTGATCAGATTCCCGACCATGTCGCTGCGGCCACCGCCCAGCAACTCCGCCACGGGGAAGTTGCCGAGCGAGGGCACGAACACGAAGACGATGCCAGCGACGAGGCCCGGCACGATCAGCGGGAGGATCACCGTTCTCCAGACGCGGAACGGGCGCGAGCCCAGGTCGGCACCGGCTTCGAAGAGCTCCGGGTTCAGCCGCTCGAGCGAGGCGTACAGCGGCAAGATCATGAGCGGGAGGTAGGCGTAGACGAGCCCGATCACCACCGCGGTGTTGTTGTAGAGCAGCCCGAGCGGCTGGTCGATCACCCCAAAGCGCTCGAGGACGCCGTTCACGACGCCTTCGCGGTTCAGCAGGATGATCCAGGCGTAGGTGCGGATCAGGAAGTCGGTCCAAAACGGCAGGATCACGAGCAGCAACAGCACGTTGCGCATCTTCACGGAGGGCCGCGTGGCGATGAAGTACGCGGCCGGGTAGCCGACCGCGAGACAGACCACCGTGGTGACGAACGCAAGCTTGATCGAGTGCCAGAAGACCTTCATGTACAGCGGCGTGGCGGCCCTGGAGAAGTTCGAAAGCGTGAACTGGTAGACGACACCGCCGTAGAAGCCGCGCTTGAAGAAGGCGGAGGCCAGGATGAGCGCGATCGGTGCGAGGAGGAAGACCGTCCACCACACGAACGCTGGCACAAGGCCGAGCCACGTCCAACGCGAGCGACTAAGGTCCTTGGCGTTGGGAACGGCCGGCCCCGCTGACGCGGAGCCGGCCGTCGAAGCATGCGTCCGTCGGTCGTCGACCTTCGGCACCGGTGGTCCTATCCGCTCTTCACCTGGGTGACCGCATCGGAGAAGGCGGCCTGCCCGTCGCCCAGGTCCTTGAGCGGCTCCTGTTGCAGGAGCTCCTGGGGCGTCACCTTCATGTTGGGGAACTGGTCGAGGAACGCCGGGTCGAGCATCTCCATGGACTGCTGGTTCGGCACCTTGAACAGGATGTGCTCGGCCACCCACTTCTGGTGCTCCGGCTGCAGGATGAAGTTGATGAAGTCCTCTGCCTGCTGCACGTGGGTCGAGCCCTTGGGGATCACCATCGTGTCGACCCAGATGTCGGCGCCTTCCTTCGGCGTGATGTACTTGACGTTCGGGTCCTCGGCGGTGCCGTAGTTGCACCAGCCGTCCCATCCCTCGACCGCGAGCGCCTCGCCGCTCACGAGCTTCGAGTAGAACGTGTCGCCGTCGAACCCAAGCAAGGTCTTCTTCGCGGCGATCGTCAGATCGGCGGCTTGCTGGAGCTGGTCGGGGTCTGTCGTGTTCACCGAGAAGCCGAGCTCCTTGAGCGCCGGCAGCATCAGCCACCGGTCCTCGTCGATCAGCGTGACCTTCCCTGCCAGCTCGGAGCTCGGTTTCAGCAGGTCGTCCCAGCTATCGATCGTCGTGTTCTTGACGAGGTCCGACCGCCAGCAGATCCCGGTCGTCCCCCATGCGTAGGGCACCGAGTACTGGTTACCCAGGTCGTACGCGAGCTGGCTCGCCTCCGGATACAGGTTGGACAAGTTCGGGAGCGCGCTGTGATCGAGCTGCTCGAGACCGCCAGCCTTGATCATCCCGTCGACGAACGGGGACGTCAGCCACGCGATGTCGTACGCCCCCGGTCCAGCAGCTTGGATCTTCGCGATCGCATCCTCGTTGGAGGACGTCGTCGTGATCTCGATCGTGTTACCCGTTTGATCTTGGAATGTTGACGAGACGTTGTTCGGCATGTAGTCGTTGAAGGCGAGCACCTTCAGGGTCACAGGCCCCGTCTCCTGCGGGGCGCGGCTAGGAGAGGCGCCGGCCTCCCCGCCGCTGCTGCTATCGCTGCTACAGGCCGCCAGGACGAGACCGACCACGACCAGCGCGATCGAGAACCGTACTCCGTTGCGTCGGGGCATCCAACTCCTCCTTCAACTCGTCCCTATGAAGCCCGTTGCGTCACAGGGAGTTCTTCACATCGCCGTCATGCCTGCGTCCACCGGCACGATCGCGCCCGTCATGAGGCTGGACGCGTCGGACACGAGGAAGAGCGCCACCGCGGCGATCTCTTCGGCCCGGCCCTGACGGTTCATCGGTACATACGCATCGAGGGCGGCCACGACGACGTCGTTACCCCCGATTTCTTCGATGAACGGGTCATTGAAACCGGTGTCGATCCAGCCGGGGCAGATACAGTTCACACGGATCCCGGCGCGCGCAAGATCCACCGCGAGCCCGCGTGTGAAGTTGACAACGGCGCCCTTCGTGGCGCAATACGGGGCGTTGCCCTGCTCCCCGACGAGCCCAGATGTCGAAGCGGTGTTGACGATCACCCCGCCTCTCTCCTTCAGGTGAGGAATCGCGTACTTCGAGCAAAGGAACGGCCCGGTCACGTTGACGGACCACTGCAGGTTCCACCGGTCGATCTCGTACTCGTCGACGGCGCCGGGGAACATCACGCCCGCGTTGTTGTACAGGATGTGAAGGCCGCCAAGTTCCTGGACCGTGGTGGCGACCATGGCCTCGACGGCGGAGGGGTCGGACACGTCAGCGGCGATCGCGATCGCTCGACCGCCCGCGGCCACGATCTCACCGGCCACGGCTTCCGCGTTCTCCCCATTCACGTCGGTCACGGCAACTGCGGCACCCTCCGAGGCGAACAGCCTCGCGCCGGCCGCCCCCTGACCGTGCCCCGCGCCCGTGATCAGCGCCACCTTTCCTTCGAGCTCCCCCATTCGGGGTCTTCCCTCCTATCAGATATATGATTTGAGGATGCTACGTCGCAGACACGGACCGGTCAACGCGGCTGGCCAGGGCCATCTCACCCTCACCCACGGAAGTCCTGCCCCTCTTCGAACCACGTCTTGAGGTGGAACGGCTCGGTTCGCGTGTCGATGCACACGCGCTTCCACGAGACGTACTCCTCGATCCCGTGGATGCCGAGCTCGCGGCCGATGCCGCTGTCGTGGCGGCCTCCGAACGTTGTCTCGGCATGCCGCAGGTAATAGCCGTTGACCCATACGTCGGCGAAGTCGAGAGCGCGTGCGACCCGCAAGGACCGAGAGGCGTCGGCGGTCCACACCGAGGCGCCCAGGCCAAACCGCGTCGCATTCGCGATCGCGATGGCCTCGGACTCGTCGGCCACGCGATGCACCACGAGCACCGGCCCGAACACCTCTTCTTGCACCACGGCGCTCGTAACCGGAACCTCGGCCAGGATCGTCGGCGCAAGGAAGAGCCCGCCCTGAGACTCGGCCTCGCCGTCTAGCAGCACCTTCGCGCCGTCGGCACGCGCGAGCTCGACGTAGCGCCGGGCCTTGTCGAGCTGGCCCTGCGACGCCATGGGGCCGATCAGCATCGCTGGGTCCATCGGGTCGCCGGTCGGCATCGCGCGGCTCCGCTCGACGATCCCGTCGACGACCTCGTCATAGACCGCGTCCTGCACGATCAGCCGGGTGCACGCGGTGCAGGACTGACCCGAGTACATGAAGGCGCCGTAGGTAAGCGCATCGAGCGCACGGGACAAATCTGCGTCCGCGAACACGAGCGCGGGCGCCTTGCCGCCGCACTCCATCGAGACGCGCGCGAGCCGCTCGGCCGCGCGCTGCATGATCTTGATGCCGGTGGCCGTAGAGCCGGTGAACGCGACCTTGTCGACGCCCGGATGAGCAACCAACGCCTCGCCAGTCGGCGAGCCAGGGCCATGCACCATGTTGAGTACCCCCGGTGGGAACACACCGAGCTCGTCGGCGAGCTCGACCACCAGCGCGGTCGAGGCAGGTGTCAGCTCCGAGGGCTTGATCACGACAGCGCACCCTGCGGCGAGCGCGGCGCCGAGCTTGCGGATCAGCAGGTCGATCGGATCGTTCCACGGGATGATGAGCGCCGCCACACCGACGGGCTCGGGGATCTCCATATCCCATAGCGACGAAGGGGGGGCGCCAACGAAGCGGCCATCCAGGGCGCGCGCCGCGCCGGCGAAGTACCGCAGCCGGTCGATCGCGCCACCCACCTCTCGGCCCCGGGCGATCCGGATCGGCTTGCCCATCTCGCGGGCGATCAGCTCCCCTGCATCGCGCTCACGAGCCTGCAGCGCGTCAGCTAGCGCGTTGAGTGCGCTCGCGCGGTCGGCGGCGCGCAGGTCGGACCAGACGCGGGATTCGACGGCCTCACGGGCCGCCTGGACCGCGGCGTCCACATCTGTGGCGTCGCTCGTTGGAGCGGTCGCGACCGTCTCCCCGTTCATCGGGTTCGTGCTCTCGAACGTCGGCGCCAACGAGGCCGCCCACCGGCCGCCAACGTAGTTGCGAAGCTCCATCGTTCCTCCGTTCATCGCGTGGTCTCGATCACGTCCGCGAGGCGATCGAGCGCCCCACCCAAGTCGTCCTCCTCGATCACAAGGGGCGGGGAGACCTTGACGACCTCGTCGTCGTAGCCCCCGCGGCCGACCACGACGCCAGCGGCGCGCGCGGCCTTTACGACACGCGCGGCGCGATCGCTGTCGGGTTCACCCTCGGCGTCGTGCAGCGGGATGCCGGCCCACAAACCGATCGCGCGCAGCGTCCCGACGCCGTCGAGTCTGCCGATCGCCGCGAGTCGCGGCACGAGGATTTCACGGCCCAGACGTTTGGCACGCCCCGGCAGATCCTCCTCACGCAGGACACCGATAGCCGCCACGGCCGCGGCTTGATTCAGGTTGTTGGTCAGGAACGTCGAGGAGTACGCGTCAGGGTCGAGCACCGACATAGCCTCGTCGGTGCCGTAGACGGCCGCGACGGCCAGGCCACCGCCGATACCCTTGCCGACCGTCGTGAGGTCGGCCGGCACACCGCTGTGCTGGCTGGCCCACATCTCCCCCGTCCGGCCGCAGCCCGACTGGATCTCGTCCACGATGAGAAGCGCACCCGTGCGATCGCAGATCGCGCGCAGTCCCGGCAGCAGGTCAGCAGGCGGGATCACGACACCACCGTTGCCTTGGACAGGCTCCAGCAGGATCGCCGTCGGTTGCCCGACACCGCCGGCACGCCCGAGGAGCCGCTCGATCTGTGCCAAGGTCACCGACGCGTCCTTGTCGCGGGCCGCATCCGGGAACGGCACGAACTGCGCGGACGCCGCCACGCCCAGGCGCTCACGGTAGGCGGCCTTACCGGCGAAACCGACCGTGCCTGCGGAACGCCCGAAGTACCCGCCCTCGAATGCGATCAACGGTGCGCCCGGGCGGCGCACGCGAGCGATCGCGAGCGCGATCTCATTCGCCATCGCGCCGGTGATAGCGGGAAGCATCCGAGTGCCGCCTGCAGGCGCGATCGACGCGAGCGCGTCGTAGAAGTCCGCGCGCACGGGTGAAGGGTGCGCCGAGGAGCAGTGCATCAACACGCCCGCTTGGCGCTGTACCGCCTCGACCACGCGTGGGTTCTGGTGGCCGACCGCCGCCACAGCGAACGACGCGTACAGGTCGATGTACTCGCGTCCGTCGACGTCGGTGATCCGCGCGCCGCTCGCTCGTTCCCACACGAACGGCGGATCGTCGAGGAACGATCGCATCCCCGCGCCCTCGAGGTCGCGCATCCGCGCGACGACCTCGGTGGCGCGCGAGTCGGCGTCGACGGGGGCGGCACGTTCGGTGCTCGAGGCCATCAGACCGTGATCACTCCTTCATCCGCGACAACCCGGCCGTCCACCTCGATACGCGGGGTCATGATGATCCCATCGAGGTGCACGTCGCTCACCACGGTGCCGCCGTAACCGCCCGCAGAGTCTCCCATCGCCATATGCGCGGTCCCCAGGCGCTTCTTCGATTCGGTGATGTCACTCGTGATACGTGCGAGCGGGTTGATGCCGATGCCTAGCTCGCCGATGTTCGTCGAGTTTTCGATGCCGTCGACATGCGCCCGGAGGCGTTCCGCCTCCGGGCCGCCCTCGATGTCGGTCACCAAACCCTCACGCACGGTCCATGTGATCGGCGTCGTGATGACCCCGATATCGGTCATCACGCGCTCGATCACGATCCGACCCG
>JANMPG010000001.1:0-2587 GCA_031369745.1 Actinomycetes bacterium | reverse complement strand
TGGACTGGGTGGTCCAGGACCGTCTCTACCGTCTCGGCCCGTCGACGCTCCGCGCGGTTGAGGCCCGCCGGCTCCTTCGCGACCGCGACGAGGTGAACGCAGCGCTTCGCCGCAGCGAGCTACGGTTCCGCGAGACGTTCGAGCACTCGCCGCTCGGACTGTTCCGTTCGACACTGACCGGTGGCGTCGGGTTCACGAACCCGGCCGGGGCGAAGATGCTCGGGTACGCGTCGCCGGAAGCGCTCATCGGGGCCGGCACCGCGGTACACGACCTGTGGGCGGAAACCGCCGAGCGAGATCGGTTCTTCGCCGAGGTCGGCGAGAGCGGCACGGTCATCGGCCGTGAACTGCTCTTTCGCAGGCCCGACGGCAGCGATGCCTGGCTCTCCATCTCGGCGCGAGCCATCACCGACGTTGACGGCAACTTCGTCGCGATCGAAGGTAGCGCACTCGACGTGACCGATACGCACCGAGCGCATGCGATCCTCGAAACCGTCCGGTCCTGGTTCCAGCATCTCGTCGCCTCGCCACGATTCGAAGACGAGCTTCCCCGCTTGGTCGAGATGGCCGGCCGCGCGGCGCAAGCGAGTCGCGTCTACCTGCTGCAGCTGGAGTTCGTTCCTGACTCTGCCGTGGGCCTGGGACACCTTGCATCCTGGTGCGATGAGGGCGTCTCGCCGGTCGACATGTCTGCCGTGACCGCGATCTTGGCGGGGGGGAGCAAGTCTGTCGAAGACTTCCTGCAGGCATCGGTCGAGGAGCGCCCGATCACGCTGCACGGATCCGATCTGCCCGAGTCGTATCGAGAGCTGCTCGGGGAAAGTGGCGCACTGTCTATGGCGATCGCCTCCATCGTCGCGGGAGGGACACTCGTCGGATTGATCGGGGTCGACGATTGCCGGAATGATCGGGAATGGTGCACGGTCGAGCTTGACGCGCTGGGTGCACTCGCCGTCGCGGTCGGCACCGTCATGACCCGATCCCGTGCGGAGGAAGACTACCGCACCCTCGTGGAGCGGGTTCCCGGCATCGTCTACACGACGGAGCCCGGCCTCAATATGCCTTGGCGCTACGTGAGCCCGCGCATCGAGGAGATACTCGGATACTCCCCGCAAGCGTGGCTGGCGGACCCGGGGCTGTGGCAGCGATCGGTGCACCCGGAAGACGCCGAGGACGAGCTGGCCGAGGAATTACGGTGTGCCGCCACCGGCGAGCCGTTCATCTATGAGTACCGGATGATCGCCGCGGACGGTCGGGTCGTGTGGATCCACGACGAGGCGGAGATCGTGATCCCTGCCGGCGGGCTCGCCCCGTATCTGCGGGGACTGATGGTCGACATCACGGACCGCAAGCACGCGGAGCAGGAACTTGCCGACAGTCGCGGGCGCCTGCGGGCGGTCATCGACGCGGAGCCCGAGTGCGTGAAGATCACGACTCCGGCCGGGACCCTTCTGGAGATGAACCCCGCCGGCCTCGCGATCATCGAAGCTGACGATCTGGAGCAGGTGCGGGGATATGACCTCCTCGGACTTGTCACCGACGAGGGGCGCGAACGGTTACGACAGGTCCTGCTTGCCGCTGGAGCGGGCACGTCGGGCGAGACGGAGTACGAGATCGTCGGGCTCAAGGGAACCCATCGCTGGTTGGAGACCCACGCGGTCCCACTCGGCGACCAGGACGGTGGATCGGTGCTGTCCATCACCCGAGACATCACGGAACGTCGCCAAGCGACCCAGCAGCTCCAGCGAAACCTCGAGTTGCTCCGTTCCTCCAACGCCGAGCGACTGGACCTGCTGAAACGCCTGGCCGAAGCCCAGGAGGAGGAGCGCTCGCGCATCGCGGAGGACATCCACGGTGACACGATCCAGATCATGACGGCCGTCGGCGTGCGACTCGAGAACCTGCGCAGGCAGGCCGACTCCACCCCGTCGCTCGTCGAGCAGATCGACGCGTTGAACCAAACGGTCTCCTCGGCCATCGGACGGCTGCGGCGTCTGATGTTCGAGCTCAGCCCGCGCGCCCTCACCGAGGACGGCCTCGCCCCAACGCTTCGCTCCTACATCGCCCAACTCGAGGATGAGGGTGCGATCCCGACTGAGCTTCGTACAGCCGACTGGTCCGAACCGGCGCCCGCGACCAGGACATTGCTGTACCGGGTCATCCTCGAAGCGCTTGCGAACGCACGCAAGCACAGCGACGCCAGCAGCGTGCGGGTGTCGCTCGAGCGGGTCGCAGGAGGCAGCCAGGTCCGGATCAGCGATGACGGGCACGGGTTCGCCGCCAACGGACCCAGCGGCGCGCCTGGTCACATGGGTTTGTCAGTGATCCGCGAGCGCGTCGATACCGCCGGCGGTCGCTGGCGCATCAAGAGCGAGCCGGGCCAAGGCACGGTCATCGAGGTCTGGGTCCCCGAGCCGGACAGCGACTGAAGGCCGATCCCCCGCCACTGCGGGATGATGGGCGAGTGATACGCCGTCTCCTCGTCCCGTTCGCGCTCCTGCTCGTGTTCGCGTGCACGTCGCAGCAGACCTTCACGTTGGCCGGCTGTGTGGCGCCCTCACGCGTCGCGTTCGGTGGCGCGCGGGCG
>JANMPG010000267.1:0-4394 GCA_031369745.1 Actinomycetes bacterium | reverse complement strand
ACGGCGTGAAGTCGGCCAACCCCTTGCCGGCCTGGCGCTTGGTGATCGCCGCGGTCAACGTGGTCTTGCCATGGTCGATGTGCCCGATCGTGCCGATGTTCACGTGGGGCTTGGTGCGCTCGAACTTCTGCTTGGCCATCTCGTTCGCTCCCCTTCTTGCCTTACTCGCCGGTCACGCGGGCGATGATCTCCAGCCCGATCTGCGACGGAACCTGGTTGTATGCGTGCAACTGCATGGGGCTGTGCGCGGCACGGCCCTGCGTCTTTGAGCGTAGATCCGTGGCGTAGCCGAACAGCTCCGCGAGCGGGACGATCACCCGCACGACCTTTTGGCCGCCTGCCTCGTCGATGTTCTCGATGCGACCGCGACGCGCGGTCACGTCGCCCATCACGTCCCCCAAGAACTCCTCAGGCGACGTCACCTCGAACTCCATCACCGGCTCAAGCAGGACCGGGGAAGCCTTGCGAGCGCCTTCCTTCAGCGCCATCGAACCCGCGATCTTGAACGCCATCTCCGAGGAGTCGACCTCGTGGAAGGAGCCGTCGATCAGCGTGGCGCGCACATCGACCAGCGGGTAGCCGGCCAGGATGCCGTTGTCCATCGCCTCTTGGATGCCCTGGTCGACCGCGGGGATGTACTCGCGCGGGATGGAGCCACCGGTGATCTTGTTCAAGAACTCGTAGCCGCCGCCGGGTCCCGTCGGCTCCAGGTCGATCTGCACGTGGCCGTACTGGCCGCGACCACCGGTTTGGCGCACGAACTTCATGTCGACCTTGTGCACCGTCTTGGTGATCGTCTCGCGATAGGCGACCTGCGGCTTGCCGACGTTGGCATCGACGCTGAACTCGCGACGCAGGCGATCCACGATGATGTCGAGGTGCAGCTCGCCCATGCCGGAGATCACGGTCTGGCCGGTCTCGTCGTCGAAGCGCACCACGAACGTCGGGTCCTCGTCGGCGAGCTTGGCCAGCCCCGAGCCCAGCTTGTCCTGGTCGGCCTTGGTCTTGGGCTCGACCGCGACGGCGATGACCGGCGTCGGGAAGCTGATCTGCTCCAGCACGATCGGCTTGTCGGGGTCACAGATCGTGTCGCCGGTGGTGGAGTGCTTCAACCCGACGACGGCAACGATGTCGCCCGTATATGCCATCTCGAGGTCTTCGCGGTGGTTGGCGTGCATCTGCAGGACGCGACCGATGCGCTCCTTGCGGTCCTTCGTGGCGTTCAGCACGTGCGTGCCGCTTTTCAGCACGCCGGAGTACACGCGCAGATACGTCAGTCGGCCGACGTAGGCGTCGGACATGATCTTGAACGCCAGCGCCGAGAAGGGCTCGGAGTCGTCGGGCTTGCGCTCGACGCGGTCGTCCTCCTTCATCGGCAGGTGGCCTTCGACCGGCGGCACGTCGACCGGTGAGGGCAGATAGTCGATGATCGCGTCGAGCACCAGTTGCACGCCCTTGTTCTTGAACGCCGACCCGCACAGGACCGGCACACCGTGGGCGCCGAGCGTGGCGCGACGGATCGCGGCCTTCAGCTCCTCGACGGTGGGCTCTTCCTCGTGGACGAACTTCTCCATGAGGTCCTCGTCGTGGTCGGCCAGCTTCTCGAACAACTCGTGGCGCGCGATCTCGGCAGCCTCGCGGTACTCCTCGGGGATGTCGGTGTCCTTCCACTCCTCGCCCATGTCGCCTTCCCAGTAATGGGCGTTCATGTGGACGAGGTCGATCACGCCGTGCAGGTCGGATTCGGTGCCCCACGGCAGCTGCAACACGAGCGGGTTGGCGTTCAGCCGGTCGACCATCATCTCGACCGTGCGCTCGAAGTTGGCGCCGGTGCGGTCCATCTTGTTCACGAAGCAGATGCGCGGCACGTGGTAGCGGTCGGCCTGGCGCCACACCGTCTCGGACTGCGGCTCGACGCCGGCGACCGAGTCGAACACCGCGACGGCACCGTCGAGTACGCGCAGCGACCGCTCGACCTCGACCGTGAAGTCGACGTGGCCGGGCGTGTCGATGATGTTGATCCAGTGGCCCTTCCACTGACAGGTGGTGGCCGCGGACGTGATCGTGATGCCGCGCTCGCGCTCTTGGGCCATCCAGTCCATGACCGCGGTGCCCTCGTGGACCTCGCCGATCTTGTAGGCGCGGCCGGTGTAGTACAGGATGCGCTCGGTCGTGGTCGTCTTGCCCGCGTCGATGTGCGCCATGATGCCGATGTTGCGGGTGCGGGCAAGCGGATATTCGCGGATCTCCAAGGCCTTGCCCTTCTTGACGTCTTGCTCGGTGGCTGCCATCTGCGCACTCACCAGCGGTAATGCGCGAAGGCCCTGTTGGCCTCCGCCATCTTGTGCATGTCCTCGCGTCGCTTCACCGAGGCACCGGCGCCCGTGGAGGCGTCCATGATCTCGGCAACGAGACGCTCCGACATGGAGTTCTCGCGGCGTGCGCGGGAGAAGTTCACGAGCCAGCGCATCGCAAGCGTCGTGCCTCGCGTCGGCTTGACCTCGATCGGGACCTGGTAGGACGCACCGCCGACGCGCCGGGACTTGACCTCGAGCATCGGGCGAACATTGTCGATCGCCTTCTTCAAGGTGATGACCGGGTCGTTGGCCGTCTTCTGCGAGATCTGCTCCAGCGCGTCGTACACGATCTTTTCCGCGGTGGTCTTCTTGCCGTGCAGCAAGATGCGGTTGATCAGCTGTGTGACCAGCAGGTTCTGATACACGGGGTCGGGCTGGATCGGCCGGCGTACTGCAGGGCCCTTGCGCGGCATGTCTACTCCCCGCCCTTCTTGGCGCCGTAGCGGGAACGACCCTGCCGGCGGTTCTTCACGCCGGCAGTGTCGAGGGTGCCGCGCACGATCGAGTACCGCACACCACCGAGGTCCTTGGGGCCGCCGCCGCGCACGAGCACGATCGAGTGCTCCTGCAGGTTGTGGCCCTCGCCGGGGATGTAGCAGGTGACCTCGACGCCGGTGGTCAAGCGCACGCGGGCGACCTTGCGCAGTGCCGAGTTGGGTTTGCGAGGAGTGACCGTGAAGACACGGGTGCAGACACCGCGCCGCTGCGGGGAACCCTTCAGCGCGGGAGCCTTGTTCTTCTTCTTCTGGGTCTCGCGACCCTGGCGAATGAGTTGCTGGATGGTGGGCATAGGCCTTCTGTCTGCACTCTTCCGTTGTCAGCCGAACCGGCGCAGGCGGATGAACGCCGTGTGCCGGAACGAGATCCTTGTGTACGCGCTGCGGCGGACTCGCCAACGCAAGCGCGACCGCTAAGGCTATCGGCCTACGTAGGTGGGCGTCAACCACGCGAACGAAGCGACCGCGTGCCTGCCGTCGCCTCGAGGTGTGCTTGGAGTGTAGCCGATATCGTGACCGGATGGACCTCGAGCGCATGCGCAGCGACGCCCGCCGGGCAGCACTGGTCGGGGCTGAGGTTGTGCTCTCAGGCATGTCCCCCGGAGTCGGTGCGGCCAAAGGGCTTCCGGGTGACTGGGTGACTGAGGTCGATCTCGCGGCCGAGCGCGCGATCGCGGCGTTCCTGGCTTCTGCGGCCCCCGGGATCCCTTTCCAGGGGGAGGAGTTGGGCGGTGCTCTCACCGGCCTTCGATGGGTGGTCGACCCGCTCGATGGCACGACCAACTTCGTGCACGGATTCTGGGCCGTTGGGGTGTCGGTGGCGCTCGTGGATGAGGCGGAGCCGGTGGCCGGCGCGATCGCGGCGCCGTTCCTCGGTGACGTGTGGCACGCGGCGGCCGGGCTCGGGGCGATCTGGGAACGAGCCGATGGCACGAGCGCGGCCTGCCGGGTCGGTGATCGATCGGCTGAGCAGGCGTTGGTGGCGACCGGGTTCCCGTTCCGGCGAAAGGAACGGCTCCCTCGCTACCTGGGTGCGATGACGGCTGCGCTGAACGCCTTCGAGGATCTGCGGCGCCCGGGCGCGGCGTGCCTGGACCTGGCCTGGACGGCGTGTGGCGTGTTCGACGGGTTCTTCGAGCTGGGTCTGGCCGCGTGGGATGTCGCTGCGGGCGGCCTGCTCGTGCGCGAGGCGGGCGGCGTCGTGAGCGACTGGGATGGCGGGGGGTCGTGGTTGACGGGCGACATCCTGGCGGGGTCGCCCCCGGTGCACGCTTCGTTGCTCGACGTTGCCGCGGCGGGGCCTGCACCGTCAACCAATTGACGCGTGTCGGCGGGGGGTGCCGCGCAGACCCTCGTCAAGCCCTTGCAGAGTGCACGCCCTTGACGACCTGACGCCTGTCAGATCGTCAACCCGCGAGACGAGGGAGACGCACGCGACGAGCGCGCGGTGGTTGGCGTGTCGGTGGTCCGCTGCTGGCGTGTCGGTGGTCCGCCGTCGGCGTGTCGGTGGTCCGCTGCTGGCGTGTCGGTGGTCCGCTGT
>JANMPG010000266.1:0-1719 GCA_031369745.1 Actinomycetes bacterium | reverse complement strand
ACGGCGTGAAGTCGGCCAACCCCTTGCCGGCCTGGCGCTTGGTGATCGCCGCGGTCAACGTGGTCTTGCCATGGTCGATGTGCCCGATCGTGCCGATGTTCACGTGGGGCTTGGTGCGCTCGAACTTCTGCTTGGCCATCTTCGTTGCTCCTCGGTGCCGACGGATTGACTGGTCGTGTTCGCCTTCGTAGCGGGGGCGGGACTCGAACCCGCGACACAGCGATTATGAGCCGCTTGCTCTACCTCTGAGCTACCCCGCCGCCGCGACTGGACAGTCTACCTGCGGGAACGACCGTCGCCACCGATCCTCGTGAGTCCGGGCACGCCGCGGTGGGGGGCGGCCCCAGATAGTGGACACGTGTCTCGGATGGTGGACACGGCACGAGGATGAGTGGCTTCTCCTCCCGGCTACCACGGGCGAACGAGTGAGCGTCTTCACGGGAACCCTCCTTGACGTGCCTTCGACCGTGGCCCGCTCACGCGGGCCACCACGGGTGGGAATACATGATCGGACATAGACAGTGGCGACCGGCGACGTAGGCTGGGCCCACCGCGTCGCGAGCCTGTGAGGAGGGGACGATGAACGACGATCTCGGTCCGTGGCCCTGGGCAACGCTCCCCGGGCCCGACTACCACACGCCAGGCGTGTACGACCTCGAACAGGAACGCATCTTCGCGCGGTCGTGGGTGTGCATCGGGCGGGAGGCCGACGTCGCGGCACCGGGCGCCTATCTGACGGCGGAGGTTGCGGGCGAGCCGCTGCTCGTCGTGCGCGGCGCCGACGGCGACGTGCGCGCGTTCGCGAACACCTGCCGGCACCGTGGCACGCGGCTGCTTGACGGCGCCGGAACCGTCCGGGCGATCACGTGCCCGTACCACGCGTGGACCTATGGGCTCGACGGTCAACTCCGCGGCAGCCCTAACGTCGGGGCCGACGACGGGATCGACCGCGACCAGATCCGCTTGTGGTCGGTGCGGCTGGAGACCTTCGATGGCTTCCTGTTCGTCACACTCGACGCGTCGGCGCCGACGCTTCGCACACAGCTGGAGGATGCCGAGGACTCGCTGTTCGAACTCGCGCGGTACCGGTTGGGTGTCCTCGTCGTGGGCGCGCACCGGGAGTACGAGGTGGCGGCGAACTGGAAGGTCGTCGTGGAGAACTACCACGAGTGCCTGCACTGTCCGACCGTGCACCCCGAGCTGGTGCAGATCGTGCCGCTGTATCGCTCCGGGGAGGTCGAGGAGAACGGCCAGCTCCTCGGCAACTCGATGGGCGAAGGCTTCACCACCTTCACCGCAACCGGCGTCTCGACCCTGCCGCCGCTGCCGGGCCTGGACGAGACCGACGTCCAAACCTTCTACGGCGTCTACGTGTTCCCCAACCTGATCGTGAACTACCACTCGGACATGGTGAACGCGGTGCGGATCGAACCCACCGGGCCCGCAACCACCCGCGTCGTGAGCGAGTTCCTGTTCTCGCGCGAGACCGCCGAGGCACCCGGCTTCGATCCTGGAGAGTTCGTCGAGTTCCGGGACCTGGTGGCCCAGCAGGACTGGGACGTGTGCGAGCGGGTGCAGCTCGGCGTGCGGTCGCGCTTCTACACCGCGGGCATGTATCCCCGTCAGGAGAAGTGGATCGCGATGTTCAACCGCCGCTATCTCGCGGCGCGCGACGGCGCGAACGCGCCGTAGAGCCGGAGAGGGGAATCGAACCCCTGA
>JANMPG010000261.1:0-8750 GCA_031369745.1 Actinomycetes bacterium | reverse complement strand
TCTGCATGCTTGCTCCGGCGTCGAGGCGGGGTTGCGGGAACCGCAACCCCGCCGTTGCGTCAGCAACTCGGTAGGGCATCATTCACCCGTGGCTGCGTTGCCCACCCGTGCCCAGACCGTGATCGTCGGCGCCGGTATCGTCGGCGTCTCAGCGGCGTATCACCTGGCAGAGTTCGGTGTGACCGATGTGCTGGTGCTCGATCAGGGTCCGTTGTTCGCAACCGGCGGTTCCACATCGCATGCCCCCGGGATCATCTTCCAGACCAACGGCTCCCGCACGATGTGCCGCATCGCGCAGGACTCGGTGGCGCTGTATGACTCCCTTCGGGTCGACGGCGAGAAGGTTTGGTACGGCACGGGTGGTCTCGAGGTCGCAACCACCGTCCAGCGTATGGAGGAGCTGAAGCGTCGGCAGGGCTTCGCGCACGCCTACGGTCTGGAAGGCACGGAGCTGCTGTCGCCCGCCGAGTGTGCGGAGCGATCGCCGCTGCTCGATGCCTCGACCGTGCTCGGTGGGTATTGGGTGCCGAGCGATGGCGCCGGCAAGGGTGTGCAGATCGTGGAGGCGCTCGCGCGTACGGCGTCGGCCGCCGGGATCGTGTTCGAAGGCGGTGTCACCGTCACCGGGTTCGACACCGCCGGGGGGCGCATCAACGCCGTTGAGACGGCGCGGGGCCGCGTCGAGTGCGAGCGTGTGCTGCTGTGCGCGGGCATCTGGGGCCCGACGATCGGGGCGCTGGCGGGCGT
Source organism: Actinomycetes bacterium (assembly GCA_031369745.1). Taxonomy (GTDB): domain Bacteria; phylum Actinomycetota; class UBA4738; order UBA4738; family HRBIN12; genus AC-51. Next base: position 8,003 of record JANMPG010000261.1, on the reverse strand, counting down.
GCCGATCCCGCTGGTGGCCGTGCAACACCAGCTCGTGTGGACCGATCCGATCCCCGAGCTCGCGGGCATGGGCTGGATGCAGCACCCGGTGGTTCGCCACCAAGACATGTCGCTGTACTTCCGCCAGCGCGAGGACTATTTCGGCGTCGGCAACTACCGGCACGAGCCGATCGTCACCCCGCAAGCCGGCATCCGCTCGCCGGGCACGGCGATGCAGCCGTCGCTGATGCCATTCACGCCCGAGGATTTCGATCTGTGCGAGGCCGAGAGTGCGCGCATGTTTCCCGCACTCGCCGGCCGCATGCGACCGAGCGATCCGGAGCGCTCGCTGAACGGGATGTTCTCGTTCACGCCCGATGCGGGCTCGATCGTCGGTGAGAGCGCGACGACACGCGGAGTGTGGGTATGCGAGGCCGTCTGGGTCACGCACGCCGGCGGGATGGCGCGGCAGGTCGTGGAGTGGATGGTCTCGGGCGAGCCGAGCTACGACCTGGCCGAGGCCGACGCGAACCGCTTCTATCCGTTCCAGACCACGCAGCCCTATGTCGTCGCACGCGGCGAGCAGCAGTACCGCGAGGTGTACGACATCATCCATCCGCGTCAGCAACCGGCGAAGCCGCGCGGCCTGCGACTCACGCCGTTTCACGACCGGCACGTCGAGCAGGGGGCGCACTTCACGACCGGCGCGGGCTGGGAGCGGCCCCAATGGTTCGAGGCGAACCGCGACCTCGTCGACGGGGTGACGCACGGATGGGCGCGTCGCACCGGATGGGCCGCTCGCGAGTGGTCCCCGATCGAAGGCGGCGAGCACCTGGCGGTACGAGCGGGCGCGGGATTGTTCGACATCACGCCGTACGTGAAGCTGCGCGTCCAAGGCGCCGACGCGCTGTCGTTCCTGGAGCGCGTGTGCGCCAATAAGATCGACCGGCCGATCGGCAGCGTGGTCTACACGGCGATGCTGACGCGAAGCGGTGGCATCCGCTGTGACCTCACCGTGACCCGCCACGACGAGGACGTCTTCATGGTCGTCACGGGCGGCGGCTCGGGGATGCACGATCTGGCCTGGCTGCGCGCCCAGGTGCGAGACGGCGAACAGGTGCGCATCTTCGACAGCTCCAGCCGGTCGTTCTGTCTGGGGCTGTTCGGTCCGCGTGCGCGCGACGTGCTGGGCGCGGTCACCGACGCCGACGTTTCGAACGACGCGTTGCCCTACCTGACCGGGCGCGAGATCGAGATCGGTGAGGTGCCGGTGTTCGCGCAGCGGATCAGCTACGTGGGCGAGCTCGGTTGGGAGCTGTACGCGCCGTTCGAGCAAGGTGCGCGCGTGTGGGATTTGCTGTGGGACGCCGGGCGCGAGCACGGATCGATCGCCGCCGGGCTCGGTGCGTTCGATTCGCTTCGCCTGGAGAAGGGCTACCGCCTGTGGGGTCAGGACATCCACACGGAATGCGATCCCGTGTCGGCGGGCCTGGGGTTCGCGGTGCACTGGGACAAGGACTTCCAGGGCAAGGACGCGTTGGAGCGCGTCCGTGCGCGGGGGCCGGCCAAGCGTCTACGCGCGATGACCTTCGATGACCCGGATGACGTCGTGCTGGGCAAGGAACCGATCTGGCATGACGGGCGCGTGGTGAGCTACGTGACCAGCGCCAACTATGGCTATTCGATCGGGCGGGGGATCGTCTACGGCTACCTGCCGGCGGACGTCGCGAGCGAAGGCACGTCGGTCGAGGTGGAGTATTTCGGGCGGCGCCTGGCCGCGACGATCGCTGCCGACCCGCTGTTCGATCCCAAGGGCGAGCGACTCAAAGCATGAGAGGAACGAGATGAGCGACGAAGAGATCGTGCTGTCCGTGTTGCCCGACGAGGAGCTCGTGGCCCAGATGCACGACGACCTCTACGACGGGCTGGCCGACGAGATCGCGGAGGGCACCCAGATCCTGCTCGACCGCGAGTGGGCGCCGGATCGCGTCTTGAACGAAGCGTTGGTCGAGGGCATGCGGATCGTCGGCATCGACTTCCGCGACGGGATCCTGTTCGTGCCGGAGGTGCTGCTGGCCGCCAACGCCATGAAAGCCGGCATGGTGTTGTTACGCCCCCTGCTGGCCGAAACCGGAGCCGAGCGCATGGGCACCGTCGTGATCGGCACCGTGAAGGGCGACATCCACGACATCGGCAAGAACCTCGTCGCGATGATGCTGGAGGGCGCCGGGTTCGAGGTCGTCGACCTCGGCATCAACAACCCCGTCGAGGACTACCTGGCGGCCCTCGAGGAGCACCAGCCCGACATCCTCGGCATGAGCGCGCTGCTCACCACGACGATGCCGTACATGAAGGTCGTGATCGACGAGCTCGAAGCCAAAGGCCTTCGCGACAAGTACATCGTCATGGTCGGCGGCGCGCCCTTGAACGAAGAATTCGGAAAAGCGGTCGGCGCCGATGCATACTGCCGCGACGCCGCGGTGGCGGCGGAAACCGCACAGGCCTTGGTGCTCGCGAAACGCGCGATGGCCTCGACGTAGGAGGGTCCGTGGCAGAACTCACCGTGATCATGTGGCGTGACATCCCGATGCAGATCGTCGTACGTGACGACGCCGGGGGATCGGCTCGCCGACTGTTGCCGGACAAGTTCCAAGAGGCGGTCGACGCGGCGGCGATGGTTGCCGGTCTGATCGGTTCCGACGATTACACCGAGCAGATGATGATGGACCGCAGCCCGTGCGGGGACGACCTCGAGGCCGAAGCGGAGGCTGCGCAGAGCGCGGTGCTCACCGAGTGGACCGACGACGTGCTGAAGGTGGCGATCCGATCGGGCGGATACAAGGGCGGCGCCGACGTCGCCGGCGAGGCCGAGGTCGTTCGCCCATCCGGAGAGGACGCGTAGACCCGTGACCGACACGGTCGTTTCCTCCGCCACCCGCGAGCACGTGATCGGCTCGGGGCGACCCTTCACGATCATCGGCGAGCGCATCAACCCGACCGGACGCAAGAAGCTCGCCGCCGAGATGGCGGGTGGCGACTTCTCGACGGTGATCGCCGACGTCGACGCGCAGGTGCGCGCCGGGGCCCACATGCTGGATGTGAACGCGGGCATCCCGTTGGCCGACGAGCCGGGGATCTTGGCCGAGACGATCAAGCTCGTGCAGACCCTGACCGACGTGCCGCTGTCGATCGACTCCTCGATCGTCGCGGCGCTGGAGGCCGGGCTTGCGGTGTACCAGGGCAAGGCGCTGGTGAACTCCGTCACCGGCGAGGACGACCGGATCGGATCGGTGCTGCCCCTGGTGGCGAAGTACGGCGCCGCGGTCGTCGCGATCACCAACGACGAGACCGGCATCAGCGAAGACCCCGACGTGCGCTTCGGCATCGCGGAAAAGATCGTGCGCGCGGCCGCCGACCACGGCATCCCGGCGCACGACATCGTCGTGGACCCGCTGGTGATGCCGATCGGGGCGATCGGGACCGCCGGGCTGCAGGTATTCCGGTTGGTGCGCCGGTTGCACGAGGAGCTCGGCGTGAACACGACGTGCGGCGCATCGAACGTGTCGTTCGGGCTGCCCAATCGCAACGGAATCAACGGCGCGTTCCTGGCGATGGCGATCGCGAGCGGCATGACCAGCGCCATCACCTCGCCGTTGCACGAGGAGGTTCGCCAGTCCACCTTGGCCGCCGACGTCCTGATGGGGACCGACAAGCACGCGGAAGCCTGGATCAAGGCGTACTCGGATCGGGCCGGCACCGAGGCCACGGGCCGGCGCCGCGGCGGGCGCGCGGCGCGCCTGGGCTCGACGGCGGAGTCGTGAGCGCCGCCACCCACACCATCGTCTTTTTGCCCTCGGGCCGGCGGGGCGACGCGGCCGAGGGCAGCAGCGTGTTGGATGCCGCGCGGTCCCTCGGTGTCGACCTCGACTCGGTGTGCGGCGGGCGCGGCATCTGCGGTCGCTGCCAGGTCGTGCCCGTACAGGGCTCGTTCCCGAAGCACGGCATCACGAGCGCCGCCGATCATCTGATCGCCTTTACCGAGCCGGAACGGCGATTCCGCGAACGTGACGGGCTCGCCGCCGACCGCCGCCTCGGCTGTCACGCGAAGATCTGCGGCGACCTCGTGGTCGACGTGCCGCCCGAGTCCCAGTTGCATCGCCAGGTCGTCCGCAAGGAGGCGGATGCCCACCCGATCGAGGTCGATCCCATCGTGCGGCTGCACTACGTCGAGGTGGCCAAGCCCTCCCTCGAGCATTCGTCGGGGGATCTGCAGCAACTCCTCGCTGCGCTCGAGCGCGATTGGTCGCTGACGGATCTCGATGTCGACCCGATCGTGTTGCCTGGCCTGCAGAAGGTCCTTCGCGCCGGCAGCTGGACGGCGACGGTCGCGGTGCGCGACGCTTCGTTGATCACCGCGGTGTTCCCGGGCTTCCACGACGTCGCGCTCGGCGTCGCCTTCGACGTCGGCTCCACGACGGTGGCCGGTCATCTGTGCGACCTGCACACCGGCGACGTGCTTGCCAGCGCCGGCGCGATGAACCCACAGATCCGCTTCGGCGAGGACCTGATGAGCCGCGTGAGCTACGTGATGATGCATCCGGGCGGCGAGGTGGAGCTGACGGCCGCTATCCGCGCATGCATCGACGAGCTGGTGGGAGAACTGTGTGCGTCGGTCGACGCGTCGCGTGATGACATCCTGGAGCTGACGCTGGTCGGGAACCCGATCATGCATCACCTGGTATTTGGGTTCGATCCGACCGAGCTCGGTGGCGCGCCGTTCGCGCTCGTCACCGACCAGGCGCTGACGGTGCCGGCGCGTGAGCTGGGTATCGGGGTCAATCCCGGCGCGCGTGTGTACGCGCTGCCGCTGATCGCGGGTCACGTCGGCGCCGACACCGCCGGCGTGATCTTGTCCGAGGCGCCGCACGACCAAGACGTCGTGAACCTGATCGTCGATGTCGGCACGAACGCCGAGATCGTGCTCGGCAACCGTGACCGATTGCTCGCGGCAAGCTCGCCGACCGGTCCGGCGTTCGAAGGGGCGCAGATCTCATGCGGCCAGCGTGCCGCACCGGGCGCGATCGAGCGCGTTCGGATCGACCGCGACACGCTCGAGCTGCGCTACCGCACGATCGGCAGCGACGCGTGGTCCGAGGAGCCCGGAGCGCCGACACCGACCGGCGTCTGCGGTTCGGGCATCATCGAGCTGGTCGCCGAGCTGTACCTCGCCGGCATCCTCACCCCAGACGGTGTGATCGACCCGACGGCCGCCGAACGCACCGACCGCGTGGTCCCAGACGGGCGCACCAGCGCCTACGTCGTGCACGCCGAGGCGCCTCGACTGGTGCTCACGCAGAACGACGTGCGGCAGATCCAGCTCGCCAAAGGCGCGCTTTACGCGGGTTGCCGCCTGCTGATGGACCACTACGGGATCGAGACGGTCGACCGGATCCGCCTGGCCGGGGCGTTCGGAGCCCACATCGACCCGGTGCACGCGATGGTGCTCGGGCTCGTGCCCGACTGCGAGCCCGCGAACGTCACCAGCGCCGGCAACGCCGCCGGCACCGGCGCCCGGATCGCGCTGCTCAACCGCGCCGCGCGCGCCGAGATCGAAGATGTCGTGCGCCGCGTCGACAAGATCGAGACCGCGACCGAACCGCGATTCCAGGAGCATTTCGTCGGCGCGATGGGTATCCCGCACGCGACCGACCCGTTCCCGCGGCTGGACGCGGCCGTCGACCTCCCCGCGCGCAAGGCCGCGGCCGGCGGCCGTCGCACACGCAGCACCCGAGAGAGGAGCACCGCATGAGCGACACCACCAAAGCCCGCGGGCGCCGCACCGGCGGTCGCGAGGGACGCCGCGCCGCCCGACTGGCCGACGTCGCCGAAAAGGTTCCCTTCATCACACGCCAGCTCACGCCGGTCGAGCTGCTGTCCGAGGAAGGCCTCGCCACGATCGAGCACAACGCCGACACGATCTTGGAGACGGTCGGCATCGAGTTCCGCGGCATGCCCGACGCCCTCGAGCTGCTGAAGGCAGCCGGTTGCGACATCGATGGGGAGCGGGTGCGCTTCCCACGCGGGCTCGCGCGCCAGTTGGTCCAAGCGACCGCGCCGAGGGAGTTCGATCAGCACGCGCGTAACCCCGCCAACACCGTGCACCTCGGCGGCAACGCCACCGTTCTCGCGCCCGCCTACGGATCACCGTTCGTGCGCGATCTCGACGGTGGTCGTCGCTACGGCACGATCGAGGACTTCCGCAACTTCGTGAAGCTGTCCTACGCCACGCCGTATCTGCACCACTCGGGCGGCACCGTGTGCGAGCCGGTCGACCTGCCCGTCAACAAGCGCCACTACGACATGGTGTACGCGCACATGCGCTACTCGGACAAGCCGTTCATGGGCTCGGTCACGCACCCGCTGCGCGCGCGCGACACCGTCGACATGGCCCGGATCCAGTTCGGCGCAGACGCGCTGGAAGAGCGCCCGTACGTCCTCAGTCTGATCAATGCGAACAGCCCGCTCGTATGGGACTCGATCATGCTGGGCGCCGCCAAGGCCTACGCCGAGGCGAACCAGGCCGTGATCATGACCCCGTTCATCTTGGCGGGCGCGATGTCGCCGGCCACCTCGGCCGGCGCGGCAACGCAAACGCTCGCCGAGGCGATGGCGGGCATGGCGTACGTGCAGCTGGTGCGTCCCGGTGCGCCGGTCGTGTTCGGCTCGTTCGCCTCGTCGATGTCGATGCAGTCGGGGGCGCCGACGTTCGGCACGCCCGAGCCCGCGCTGGTGCTCTACGCGCTGGCTGCGTGCGCCCGACGGCTCGGCGTCCCGTTCCGCAGCGGTGGGTCGCTCACGGCGAGCAAGATCGCAGACGCTCAGGCCGCCTACGAAAGCGCCAATACCCTGCAGCCCACGATCCTGGCCGGCGTGAACTTCGTCCTGCACGCGGCCGGGTGGTTGGAAGGCGGCCTCGCGATGGGCTACGAGAAGTTCGTGCTGGATCTGGACCAGTGCGGGCAGATGCACGAGCTCGCCAAGGGGATGGACCTGTCGCCCAACGGTCAAGCGCTCGACGCGATCCTCGCGAACGACCCCGGCACGCACTTCCTCGGCACGGCACACACGCTCGCGAACTTCGAGACCGCCTTCTACCGCTCGAACACCGCCGACAACAACTCCTTCGAGCAGTGGGAGATCGACGGCTCGCTCGACGCGGCCCAACGTGCGAACGCCATCTGGAAGCAGACCCTCGCCGAGTATGAAGCTCCGGCCCTGGACGAGGCCAAGGACGAGGAGCTCCGCGAGTGGATCGATCGGAAGAAGGCCAGCTTCCCCGACTCCAACGCGTGACCGGCGGTCCGGCTTCGGTTCACGCCGCGAACCACCGATGGGTCATCATGACCGTCGGTTCCGACCAAGGACATGCCCGATGAGCTGGAAGTTCTGGAAGAAGACCGCCGCCGCGCTGTCCGAGGACCAGCGGGCCGCGCTGAAGCGCCTGGTCGCCGACGCCAAGTACGAGTTGATCCCACTCGACTCGGTCATGGCCAAGTGCGAGGCACTGCCCGTCGGTGCGGCCGTCACCGTGACCGCCTCGCCCAGCCACGGCATCGAGAGCACGTTCGAGGTGTGCGAGGCCCTGGCTGCGCGCGGCCACGACGTGACGCCGCACCTGTCGGCGCACATGACGCGCGACCGCGCGCACCTGCGGGAGCTGCTCGATCGCGCTCGTGAGGCCGGCATCACCAAGGTGTTCGTCGTCGGCGGCGACGCGAAGGATCGCGGCACGTTCCACGACGGGCTTCACCTGCTGCAGGCGATGGACGAGCTCGGCCATCCGTTCACCGAGATCGGCATCCCGAGCTACCCTGAAGGTCACCCCGACATCGCCGAGGACGTGTTGCTCCGGTCCTTGAAGGACAAGCAGCGTTTCGCCACGGCGATGACCACGCAGATGTGCTTCAACCCCGGCGCGGTGACGACGTGGCTCGCCCGCATGCGCGCCGACGGCGTCACCCTGC
>JANMPG010000250.1:0-10791 GCA_031369745.1 Actinomycetes bacterium | reverse complement strand
CGATCCATCTCGTCGAGGACGCGATCCCGAATCCGCTTCCGGGACCACTCCGACAGGGGATCTCGTGCGACTCCGGCGCCGAGGTCGTCTTCCGCCTGGTGGACGGTCGGAGCATCACGTACGGGCCGTGTCGGATCCCCGCGTCGATCGTCACGTTCCGCTCTACGGCGTCTGCAGCGATCAACGACTACATCTCGAAGACCCCATCGGCAGATGCGGTCGGCGCCGGGATGCTCGCGCTCGCACAAGCCGGTCGGTTCCAGCATTCTCCCGATGGCATGAGCTACGGCGCGCCGACCGACTGCCGGGTCGACGACCCTCACGGCTTCGATGGAGCTCCCATATACCTCTGCGCCATCTCACTCACGGGGCAGGGGCCCACCGGTGGCCACCTGTGGGAGTGGGGAGCGCTTGTTGAGGGCACGCTCCACACGCACGGAACGGACCCCGCCAAGATCCCGACGATCACCGGCCCGTGGGATCCACCGTGGCAGCCGACCTAATGCCCGCCGAATCAGCGGGGAGAACGTCTCTGGGGGGATACTCGCCGACATGGAGGATCCACCAGAACCGACGTCGACGACACGCGCTGCCTGGTTGACGCCGGCGTCCGGCGCGATCGGCGTCGCGAGCTTCCTCTCCGACGTCGGTCACGAGATCCCGACGTCGCTGCTGCCGAGCCTGCTGACGGTGACCCTTGGCGCTCCAGCGGCTGCCCTGGGGTTGATCGAAGGGATCGCCGACGGCATCGCCGGTGTCGCCAAGCTGGCGGGCGGCGCGCTGGCCGATGACCCGCACCGGCGTCGGAACACGGCGATCGGCGGATACACGGCGACGGCGGTGCTCTCGAGCGCGATCGGGCTGGCCACCACTCCTTTGCAGGTCGGGATCCTGAGGGCCGGTGCATGGGCGGCGCGCGGGATCCGCGGCCCGTCCCGAAACGCCTTGTTGGCCGATCTGGTCGAGCCCGGCGCCTACGGCCGTGCCTACGGGTTCGAACGCGCGATGGACAACTTCGGCGCGATCGTCGGTCCGCTGCTCGCCCTGCTGCTCGTCTCGTTGGTGGGGGTCCGACAAGCCATCTTGTGGTCGGTCGTTCCCGGGCTGTTGGCAGCCCTCGCGATCTCCTACGCGGCGCGTCACGTCGCGAAACCCACCACGCGCGACCATCGCCCGATTCGGCTACAGGTACGTCCAGTCCTACAGGGGAGGCTCGGGCGGCTCTTCATCGGGATGGGAGCCTTCGAGTTCGGCAACGCCGCCGCGACGCTGATGATCCTTCGGGCGACCGAGCTGTTGACCCCCTCGCGTGGCGAACATGCGGCAGCACAGATCGCACTGCTGTTGTACGTCGGCTACAACGTCGCGGGAACCCTCGCAAGTTTGCCCGGAGGGCACTTGAGCGATCGTCGGAGTGCGGTCCACTCCCTGTTCGTTGGCGCCGGGGCGTTCCTGGTCGCGTACCTGGTCTTCGCCGCCGCCGGCTCAGGGATCCTGATCTTGCTCGCAGCCTTCGTCCTCGCCGGCATCGGGATCGGGTTCGCGGAGACCGCAGAGGCTGCGGCCGTCGCGTCGATGGCCGACGAGTCAGTCCGCGGCTCGGCGTTCGGCTTGCTTGCCGGGTTGCAGAGTCTGGGCAACTTCGCTGCGAGCGCTATCGCCGGGATCCTGTGGACCGCCGTGTCACCCACCGCGGCGTTCATCTGGCTTTCGGCGTGGATGGCGATCGCATGCATCGCCTTCCTCACTAGCGGGCAGGCGGAACGGCAGGAGCAGGGAGCCCTTGATCAACGCTGAGGATCTGGTTCAAGCTCGTCCCGTTCACGCCGACTCCCTGACCAGCAAGAACAACTGGGTGTCCCGTAGGCGAACCTAGACGGTACGCCTGTTACCATCGGCTCGTGGCAAGGAAGCTCGCGATCATCGGACTCGTGCTGCTGCTTCTCCTGTTGATCATTCCGCTGGGGATCGGTGTGGCGATGGGTGTCTGCCCGGAATGCTCGGCCGCCGGTGTTCCCATGTTCGCGTCCGTTTGCCTGATGCTCGTGGGCACGTTCTTGATCTTGGGGATGGCGTTGCTGACGGAGCTTGCGCCCGGCATCTCGCGACCGCCGAGATTCGTCACCGTCCGTGGGTTAGAACGACCACCTCGCTCCTCCTAGTTGGCATCTGAGGGCTCGCGCTTGCGCGCCCTCATCCCCAACTTCAGGAGGAAAACATGCGCATCGTCCTGCTCTACATCCCTGCCTTGATCTGCGCTGGGTCCATGATCGTGTGCGTTCGGATGATGACTCGGTCTCACGGGAACGAGGCCCACGACCAGCATCACGACGAACGATCGGGAGAGCCGCGAGACGATCAGCACGTGACGTGACGATGGCTCCGATGATGCTCGCCGCGGAGACCTCCGTGTTCCTGGGCGGGTCGCTCGTCGCAGCGTTCGTCGCCGGTCTCATCGCGCTATTCGCACCCTGCTGTATCTCGGTGATGCTTCCGGCCTACCTCGCGACGTCGTTTCAGAACCGCAGGGTCCTGGTGCTGATGTCGTTCGTGTTCGCGGCCGGCGTTGCCACGGTGATCCTGCCGCTCGCGATGGGCGCGCAGGCCCTTCGACGACTGTTCGTGTCGGATCACGAGGTCGTGTATGCGATCGGCGCGACGCTGATGATCGGGGTGAGTGTGTTCTCGCTGCTCGGCGGACAACTCCACATCCCGACACCTGCGCACCGAGGTGGTTCCAGGGCGGGAGTGGCCGGCGTCTATGGGTTGGGGGTGTTCTCGGGTATCACCAGCGCCTGCTGCGCCCCGGTTCTTGCCGGGGTCATCGCGCTGTCCGGCGTCGCGTCTTCGTTCGCGGCCTCGGTCGCCCTCGGGACGGCATACGTGGCCGGGATGGTCGCCCCCCTGTTCGCGATCGCGCTGTTCTGGGAGCGAAGGGACTGGAGTTCGAGTCGCCTGTTCCACCCCCGGACGTACGCATGGCGGATCAGGGGGCTTCACCGCACGATCAGCGGCGCGAATCTCGCCACCGGCGTGCTGCTCCTTGCGATGGGCGCATGGACCCTGCGCGTGGCGGCTGCGGGACCCAACATGGGCGCCGGTGGATCTGGGTTCGCCTCGTGGGTGCAGCACATCGGCAAGCTCGTGACGGATGCAACCGCGTGGTTACCGAACTGGGGCGCCGCAGCGCTGTTCGCCGCCGTGCTCGTGCTCCTCGCACGACGAGCGCTCAAACAACCGTCCGACAGTCGGGAACCCGAGACAGACGCAACCGAACACAAGGAGATGCAAGATGAGCACGACCACAAGTAGGTCCAAGAAGGGTCGAAACGCACGCGGGCGATCCGGGCCACCGAAAAGTGGCAGACCAGCGCGGTGGTTGATAGCCGCGGGCGTGTTGATAGCGATCGCGCTGCTGGGCGCAATCTACCTAGCGAACCGACCCAAGACGACGGCGGGTTCCTATCGGTATGACGTCGGCACGCCCGGTCCTGGCGAGCCCGCGCCGGAGTTCACGCTTCCTTCCTCCAACGGGTCAACCGTGGATCTCCGGTCGTTGCGAGGACAGACGGTGCTCCTGTACTTCCAAGAGGGCCTGACATGCCAACCCTGTTGGGATCAGCTCATCGACATCGAGCACAACATGGGCTCGTTCCGCTCGCTCGGTATCGACCAGGTCGTCACGATCACCACCGACCCAGTCGACGCCTTGAACCGCAAGGTGACCGACGAAGGCTTCACGACGCCGGTCCTGTCCGATCAAGACCTGAGCGTGTCGAGCGCCTACCAGACAAGCAGCTACGGCATGATGGGCAACTCCCGCGACGGCCACAGCTTCATCGTGGTCGGGCCCGACGGTGTGATCCGGTGGCGCGCTGACTACGGCGGTCCGCCGGACTTCACGATGTTCCTGCCGGTTCCCGCCTTGCTTGCCGACATCCGCCAGGGCATCAGCCAGGCGAGCCAGTGATGGAGATCCTCCTGCTCCAGAGCGAGGGCTGCGCATTCTGCGGCGACGTGGAGACGATCGTGTCCCGCCTCGCGTCAGAGTTCGGTGCCGACCTCGTGCGGATGGATCTCGCCTCGCCCGACGCCGCCGACCTTGCACAGCGCACCGGCGTTCTGTTCCCGCCGGGGATCCTCATCGATCGGGAGCTCGTCTGCTACGGCCGGCCTTCCGAGAGACGACTCCGCCGCGAGTTGGAACGTCGTTCGCTTCGAGCCGGTGGCAACCCATCAGGAGCTCATGCTTGAGGGTGCGCGAAGGGAAGACGAACGATGCCTACGTCTCGTACACGTAAGAAGCAGCAACAGACTCGAGCCCGCAGAACACAGTCGACCCAGAAGGATGCGGAGAAGCGAAGACATGCGATGCGCTCGTACCGGACCCGACGCGTCGTCGGCTGGTCACTCGTTGTCGTCGCGGTGATCGTCGGTGTGACCCACTTCCTCGAACATCTCGGTGTGTTCGCGTTCGCCTCCCCGGGTGTGGAGGACCTGGTAGCGGGCTACCCGTTGGCCGCGCTCCTCGGCGTGGCCGGTTCGATCATCTTGACGCACGGTGAGAGATGAGGCGCATGGACAAGGGATTGGTACGGCGCATCTTGTTCGCCCAACTCTGGCTGTTCGCGATCATCACGGTCTTCGCTTTGGCTTTCGTCGAGCTGAACGATCGCGGGACGACCGGGATCAACGGTCTCACCGTTGTCGATCACCTGGCAGCTGCCGAGAGTCAGAACAAGCCCGCGCCTTCGTTCTCGATCGAGTCCCTAACAGGCGACACCGTACGTCTCGAGGACTACCGCGGTGACATCGTCGTCCTGAACTTCTGGGCCACGTGGTGCACACCGTGTCGGGAGGAAGCCCCCGCCTTCCACCGCCTCTCGCGCGAGTACGACGGGCGCGGCGTGCAGTTCCTTGGGATCAACTACCGGGACAACCGCGCGGCCGCGCAGTCATTCGTTGAAGAGTTCGGCCTCAGGTATCCCCATGGCTTCGATCCAGCGGGGAGCCTGGCCGATGACTTCTCGCTGTTCGCGATGCCCACGACGTTTCTCATCGACGCCAGCGGCATCATCCGATATCGGTTCGTCGGGTATCTGAATGAAGACACGCTTCGGTCTGCGATCGAGGACCTTGTGCAGAAGGGAACCTAGTGGGTGCCCTCGCCCTCGCCTTGGTCGCCGGCGTGATCTCGTTCACGTCGCCCTGCTGCCTGCCACTCATGCCGGGCTACGTCTCGTACGTGAGCGGGGTTGAGGCCTCCGCGCCCGTCGGCGTGATGGCGGCGCGTACCAAGACGATGATCGCGGCCGGCCTGTTCGTCGCCGGCTTCTCTGTGGTGTTCATGTTGATGGGCTTCGCGGCGTCCAGCTTGAGCGGGGTGATCCTGCACCACCGACTCGGGTTGGAACGCATCGCCGGGGTCGTCGTCATCTTCATGGGTCTCGCGACGATGGGCCTGCTTCGGGTTCCGCCCCTCGCGCGGGAAGCGAGGATCGACCTGAGGCGGGTTCGACCTGGGCTAGCCGGTGCCGCACCGCTCGGAGCCGCCTTCGCGATCGGCTGGACACCGTGCATCGGCCCAGTTCTGGCCGCGATCCTCGCGGTCGCAGCCTCCACGCAGAACGGCTGGTGGGGCGCGTTGCTCCTACTCGCATACTCGTTGGGCCTGGGGATCCCGTTCCTTCTCCTGGCTTGGGGGTATTCCCGGGCGGGGCGGGTGTTCTCGTGGTTCCGACGTCACGCTCGCGGGGTCGAGATCGTCGGTGGCAGCGTGCTCGTGATGATGGGTGTGCTGATGATCACCGGTGCCTGGCTCCGGCTGTTTACGCCGCTTCTGCGGTGGTACGCGCAGAAGGGATGGCCACCCGTATGAACAGATGCCGATCGAGGGAGCTAGCAGAACCATGATCCGGCGCCTGTCTGTCGTGTGCGCGTTTGGGGCGCTGCTAGTCATGGTCGTCCCGAACGCCGCTTTCGCCCATGCGGGGTTCGTCTCGTCAACTCCCGAGGGCGGTGCGACGCTGGGCACCGCGCCCGGGCAGGTGACCCTGACGTTTTCCGAGCCAATGAACGCTCGTTTATCGCGTGCGACTCTCCGAACGCCAGACGGGTCCTCGGTAGCGGGAGGCGTCACCGGTGAAACCGGGATGGTCATCGACGTGACCACGAACGAGACAGGCGTCTACGAGGTCGACTGGACCACCGTGAGCCTGGTCGATGGCCACACGCTCTCGGGCTCGTTCCGGTTCGGCGTCGGCGTCTCCCCTGGAGCCGGAGCAGAGGGAGGAACCACCGATGAGCCGACAGGGCGGGACCTCCTGATCTCGGTCGGTCGCCTCATCGAGGACACGAGCCTGCTATTGCTCCTCGGTCTCCTGCTGCTCGGGCGGCTCGCTCGGCGAAAGCCCGCGCTCACCTGGGTCCGCACGCCGACCTTGCTCGTGTTCGGCGTCACGTTCGCGGGCGGCCTTGCCGTTGTCCTGGGGGAAGCGCTCCGCGCGGCGCCGACCCTGGGCGCGGGCGCCGTCATTGCCTACCTCACGACCGGAGGGCCCGGGTGGTCCCGGCTCGCGCGGGTGGTTCTCGAAGCATTCGGCGTGCTCGCGGCGTGGCGATGGCCGCGCGCGCAGGCCCCCATCGCCACCGCGGCGATCGTGGCGCTCGCAGCCGCGGGACACGCGGCCGCGGTCGACCCCCGAGCCTGGGGGATCGGGGTTGAGGCGATCCACCTCCTGTCGGCGGGGGTCTGGGCGGGCGGGGTCCTCGCCCTGGCGCTGCAACGCCCCCCGGGAGGCGTGCTTGGCGAGGAAGGTCGAAGACTCCTGGATCGGTTCACACCTGTGGCCCTGGCCGCGTTCGCGGTGACCGCCGGCTCGGGGTTGATCCGTGCGGTGCAGGAGGTCGGCGGCTGGGCGGGGCTCTTCGGCTCGCCATACGGGCTCGTGTTGATGGTGAAGGTGATCCTCGTGCTCGTGATGGTCCAGCTTTCGGTGCTCGCTTGGCGACGGGTCGCGGTCTTCACCAAGGGCGAAGTGGTCACGGCGATCCTCGTGGTCGGTGCGGCCGCGCTGTTGTCGGCGTTCCCGCTCCCGCCGGCGCGACAAGCCGAGGCCGTCGACGAAGCTCTGCCCACCCTCTCGGTGGCGCCGGCGATCCCGGCGGGAGGCGCGTTGACGCTGGGCTCCCACGCCGGGTCTGTACTGGTCGGTCTCACGCTCTCGCCGGGGAGACCCGGCCCCAACCAACTCACCGTCTACGTCGAGAGCCTCGACGGTCCCGAGGCAACGGCAGCTCTCGCCGTCCGGGTAATCGTGAACGGCGCCCCGGTTGCCCTCAGTCAGTGCGCCGATTCGTGCCGAAATGGGCAGGCGGTGTTCCGCGGAGGCGAGCGCGTGAAGATCGACGTCGGCACACCAGCGGACGCGCAGGTGGTCTTCCGCATCCCGGCGCTCCCGGCACCGTCCGGCGAATCCCTGCTCCAAAGGATGCAGTCGACGATGAGCGCGCTCACGACCTATCGGCTGCAGGAGACCCTCACGTCTGGGCTCGGTACCAGCGTCGAGTCGACCTATGCGTTCGCGGCGCCCAACTCGTTCGAGAGTCGCGTCCGCGAGCCCGGGAGCTCCAGCCGAACGGTCTGGATCGGCGATACGCGATACGTGCAACAAGACGGTGGTGCCTGGAAGGTCGAGCAAGGGGCGCCGGCCGTGCCGGTTCCGACGCACATCTGGGACTCGTTCAAGCCGTACCGAGACGTACGGATCGGGGGCCACGCGGTCGTCGATGGGGTGCAAGCAACCGAGCTCTTGTTCGCCGGCGGCGACCCGGACCTCCCGATCTGGTTCAAGCTTTGGGTCGACGCGGATGGATTCGTCCACCGCGCCGAGATGCGTGCTCCGGGTCATTTCATGGATCATCGCTACTACGACTTCAACTCGCCCGTTACCATCGCACCGCCGGAGGGAGTGAACAGATGAGATCGCGGATCTGGAAATCGGCAGCCCTTTGGGTCGTCGTGTTGGTGGCCTGCACCCGACAGGAGACCTCAACGAGCGAGCAGCCGGTCCCGGTCACCGTCGGGGACACCGCTCCCGCGTTCAGCCTGTCCTCGGCTCAGGGTGGGGCCGTGTCGCTGTCCGACTTCGTGGGCAAGCCCGTGCTGCTCTACTTCAGCATGGGCCCTGGGTGAGGTGGATGCATGCAGCAGGTGGTCGACCTGCAGAACGACAAAGACTTCAAGAAGCTCGGCGTCGAGCTCCTTGCGATCTCACCGGACACCCCGGCCGCATGGCGGAAGGAAGGCGGTGCGCTCGGGGTCGACGTGCCGATGCTGTCGGACGCCGACAACGCGGTGTGGCTCCAGTACGGGACCCTCGGCTGGATGATGATGTCGACGGGCGAACCCGGCCACACGTTCTTCCTGGTGGGGCCTGACGGGAAGGTCGTCTGGCTCCGCGACTACGGTGCGATGGAGCATGGTGGAGTCATGTACGTGAAGCCCGCCGAGATCGGCTCCCAGATCAAGGAGGCACTGGCGCCCTGACGTTGCCTCCAACGTGCCGGGCCATCGCATCCCCGGGCCGCCGGGCTCGCGCTTCTCAGAAGGGCCCTCGAAGAGCTCGGTCAGCCTGGCGATGCACCGGCGGACCCCGGGTGTGCCAGCCGACTCACATCTGCCACGTCAAAGATGAAGCAGTGAGGTGTCAGGGGCCTCCATTTGGAGAACAACCCTCGGTCGGTCGGTCAGTCAGTCGAATGGTGGTGAGTGAGTGGGAGGAGAAGGATTCGAACCTTCGTAGGCATCGCCGGCGATTTTACAGACCGCTCCCTTTGGCCGCTCGGGCATCCTCCCGTGGAACGCACCGATGATACTGAACCGTTATCCTGCCGCCATGGCGCAGCAAGCAAGCTTCGACATCGTCTCTGAGATCGACATGCAGGAGGTCCGAAACGCCGTCGATCAGGCCTCCCGCGAGATCCATCAGCGGTTCGACTTCAAGAACACCAGCACCTCGGTGGAACTGAAGGAAGACGCGATCGAGATGGCCTCGGGCACGGAGGACCGGCTCAAGGCCGCCTATCAGGTGCTTCAAGAGAAGGCGGTTCGTCGAGAGGTCCCACTCAAGGCGATGCAGCCCGGCGAGGTCGAGCCCGCCGCCAAGGGGTCCGTTCGCCAGACGATCAAGCTGGTCACGGGTATCACGGACGAGAAGGCCAAGGAGATCTCCAAGTTCGTCCGACAGGCCGTGCCCAAGGCGCAGACCCAGATCCAAGGCTCCCAGGTGCGGGTCATGAGCAAGTCCCGAGACGACCTGCAGGCCGCGATCGCCGCCTGCAAGGAGCACGATTTCGGCATCGCCCTGCAGTTCACGAACTACCGCTAAGTCCGTCGAGAGATTGCCCCGGCGCAACCCCGGGCTTACACTCGGCCGGAACTGAGGGGGTCCCGACATGCCGCGATACGTGATCCAGCGCAAGTTTGAGGTGGGCTCCGACCAGATGCCCGAGATCGGCAGACGATCGAGGCAGATCATCGAACAGGAATTCCCCAATGTGGTGTGGATCCACAGCCACGTGGCGATCGAGGAAGACGGCAACGTCCGCACGTTCTGTCTGTACGACGCGCCCGATCTGGAGGCGATCAACCAGCACGCCAAGATGCTCGGCTACCACAGGGTCGACGGGGTCTACGAGGTGGCGGGCGACGTCACGCCGGCAGACTTCCCGGACCTTCCCGACGAGAACTAGCCCGGCTTCTCTTCGTCGCGGTGCCGCCCCCGGGCGGCCTCGACATCCATCGCATGCATCACGGCCGCGGCCGCAACCGCACGTTTGCGCACGATATCCCGTCTGAGATCGAGGTCGTCCTCACCCACGAGCTCGAGCGCTTGCGCATACAGGCGCACGGCTCGCGCCTTGGCCCATCCGCGCCCCGCCAGATCTGCGGCCGCCAACAGGTGCTTCAGCGACCTGCCGGCATCGCCGGCCTCACGCCAGTGATAGGCCAGCGTGGCGTCGGCATCGCCGCCGCGAAGTGACATGTCCTCGAGGTACTCGGCCGTGGTGCGATGGCACCGCCGCCGCTCGTCGCGCGTCAAGGTGAGATAGGCCACCTCGCGGATCAACCCGTGTTTGAAGGTGAACTGCTGGTCCCCCTTGATGGTCGAGGACGCCTCGCGCCGGATCAGGTCACGACGTTCGAGCGACCCGAGCCGCTCGGCCAGATCCGACCGATCGGGGCGCAACCGCTCGAGGACGCCGCGCCAAAACACCTTGCCGACGACTGAGGCATCGAGCACCACGTCACGCTCACCCGACGGAAGCGCGTCGAGCCGTGCGGCCACGATGCCTCGGATACTGCCCGGCAGCTGACTCGCGTCCCTCGTCGAGCGCTCCGCGAGGGAGGCGGTCAGCTCCTCGATGAACAGCGGGTTCCCATCGCTGGTCACCGCCAGGGCGTTCGCGCGATCCGCCAGGCCGTGCAGCCCGCGCTGTTCGAACAGTTTGCCCGTCAGTTCGATCGCGTCTTCCTCGGTCAATGGTTCGAGCGACATCGACCGCGAATGGAGCAACCCGCCGCCCCACGTCGAGCGCGAGGTGAGCAGCTCCGGGCGAGAGGTCGCGATCAACAGCAGCGGCACGTCCTGCACCCTCGACGCCAGGTATTCCAGCAGGTCGAGCAGGCTTGGGTCGCTGAAGTGGATGTCCTCGAACACCATCATCGTGGGCTGTTGGCGTGCGATGGCTTCGACGAACAGGCGCGCAGAGAAATACAGCGTCTCGCGA
>JANMPG010000205.1:0-10182 GCA_031369745.1 Actinomycetes bacterium | reverse complement strand
GCGAGAACGCCGGCGGCGAGCCGAAGACCTGGGAGCTCGTCACCGAGCAGAAGTCGGTGCCGAATGGCACGAGGACCCCGATAGGCGCAACGCCGGTCGGGAAGTCGTCGCTGACGACCACCCTGTGCGCCGTCGCGCCACCGATGTTGGCAACGGTGATCGTGTAGGAGAAACGGTCGCCGATCGCGAGCGCACCGGTGGCATCGGACGTCTTGGTTATCGTCAGGTCGGGGGACGGGTCTGCGGCAAAGGCCGAGGGGGCGAGCCAGCCGGCCAACGCGATGAAGATCGAGACCGTCGCGGTCACGAGGCCGGCGCTCGAGCGAGCCCCGATCGTGCGTCTACGTTGCATCAACTGTCCCCTCCAAAGCGTGTCTTGCTGGGCACGGCGGCTCGGTTCTCGAGCGCCGCAGGCGCCGTACGCACACTACGGGTCCCGGTGGGCTACGCCATCGGTCGAACGACGCGAGGTCATGGCCCGCCAGAAGGCGTAGCCCGGTTCGGGCTCCGCACACAGTGGCAGCCGGCACACCCCGAATCAAACCCCATGGCGCCGTTTCTGGCAGGGAACAGAAAGCAACCGACGCGGATCGAGGCAACATTCCATAATGTCCATTATGGGCGTTGTAGATGAGGGGTCGGATTCAGATCCCCGGGTTGGCTCGTACACGCAGAGCCACGCCCCAGCGGGTGACCATCCACAGCGCCTCTACGACGATGCCTCGGGATATCTTGGACTCGCCGAACTCGCGATCGCGAAAGGTGATCGGCGCCTCGCCGACGTCGAACCCCAGGCGATGGGCGCGCATCACGAGCTCGATCTGAAACCCGTATCCGTCGGCAGCGAACGGTTGGCGCAGCAGTTCCTCGAGCAGTTCGCGGCGATACACGCGATAGCCGCTCGTGGCGTCGTGGATCGGCAATCCGAGCATGATCCGGGCATACGTGTTGCCGGCTCGGGACAACGCGACGCGGGAGCGGCTCCAGTTGGTGACCGCCCCGCCGGCGATGTAGCGACTGCCGACGACCAGGTCGTGGCCGGCGGCAGCCCGGATCAGTCCGGGAAGCTCTGCGGGATCGTGCGACAGGTCTGCGTCCATCTCCACGATCGCTGCGTACTCCTCGGCCAGCGCGACCTGGAACCCTTCGAGGTAGGCGCTGGACAGGCCGGATTTCGCCGGTCGCTCCAGGAGTCGCACGCGAGCATCGGTCCCCGCGAGCGTGCGGACGATGTCCCCGGTGCCATCAAGCGAGGAGTCGTCGACGACCAGCACATCGACTCCGGGTGTGGCGAGCACCCCGAGGACCGCCGTTTCGATCGTGTCGCGTTCGTTGAACGTGGGCAGGATCGCCAGCACGCGCAACGGCGAGGGCAGCGACCCCGGCGTGGGTCGCGACGTCGCACGGCGACGAAGCGTCAGGAAGGACATCGCAACGATCAGACCACACACGGCCGGGAACCAGTCCCCGTAGCGTACGTACGGCGTCTGGGCCGTCGATGCGAGCACCTGGCCTCGCAGGATGCCGGTCGCGAACAGCTGCGTTCGCGATACGACGGCACCGTCGGAATCGATGAACGCCGAGATGCCCGCGACGCCCGCGTCCACGACCCATCGCCCGGTCTCTACGGCGCGCATCTGGCTCATCTGCAGGTGCTGCTCGGCTGCAGCCGTGAACAGATACGACGCGTTGTTCACGGGCACGACGACGAACCGTGCTCCGTCACGAACGAACGAACGGGTGATCGAGGGGAAGGAGTTCTCGAAGCAGATCGGCGTGCCGTACGGCGGCAGCGGGGGTTGGGCGATCGGATGGATCTGCTCCCCCGGCACGCGGTCCACCGGGATCTGGCCGATCGCATCGAGCCACTCGAGGCGTCGCCGCCACGGCACGTACTCGCCGAACGGCACCAGGTGGACCTTGTCGTAGCGGTCCACGAGCGCTCCGTTCGCGTCGAATGCCAACACGCTGGTGTGCTGGCTCCCGTCCGGATCGTTGACGACGGCTCCTACGGTCGTGGGAACCCCCACGGCCGCGATCGCCCGTTGCACCATCTGCACGGTTGCGGGGTCCACCAGCGCGGCGGGGTCCAGCGCCCCCTCGCCCCACACCACGAGGTCGGGTTTCGCCGCGTCGCGCAGCAGCGATCTGTGCAGCTCGATGTTGCGCCGAGCGACGATCAGGTCCTCCGCAACCGTCGAGACCGTGTCGGGGACGCGAACATCGATCTGTACGACGGCGATCGTGACGGCCGGCCCGGGCGGCATGCTCGTCGGGAGCAGGGCCGGAGCCAGGACCAGCGCCGCTGCAGTTACCACGAGGGCATAACGATGCCCCCCGCTCCCCTGCCGCGTCGACGCCGCAGCCACCGCCGCGTTGACGAACACCACCACGAACGTCACGCCCCACACGGCGGTCACCGAGGCCAGTGGGAGCAGGGATCGGTTGGAGACCTGCGAGATGCCGAGCGCGGTCCAGGTGAGCCCTCCCAGGGGCCACGCGCCGCGGATCCAGTCGATGAGGGTCCAGGCGGCGGCGACGACGAGCGCGTTGCGGACCGCTCGATCCGGCCGGGTGATGACCGGGACGATGAACCCGAACAGCGCGACCGAGGCGGCAGACAAGATGATCAGCGCCGTCCAGGCGAGTTCGCCGAACAGCAACACCCAGTACAAGGAAGCTCCATACATCCCGAATCCGAAGCACAGTCCGAACAGCGCGCCTCGGCGAGCGGTCGAATCTGTAAGGACGAGCAGGAGCGGTACGAGGCCGACCAACGCGAGCGGCCACCAACCGAGCGGCGGGAACGCGAGCGAGGTGACGAGGCCGGCCGCCAGCGTGAGTGCGCACCGAAGGAGCAGCGAGGATCGCGTGCGCACGGTCACGCCGTCAGGCGCAGTCGCGGCACCGCATCTTCTTCTTGTCCGCCAGCTGGCTCCGGTGCTTCACCAGATAACACCGCTTGCACATGAACTCGGTGTCTTGCATCGGGACGACTTTGGTGTCGAGCGGCTCGCCACGATCGTCGCGCAATGTCTCGGTCGGAACGACCTCGTCATCCTCGACGACTTCTTTGGCAGTTTCCGTGGCCTCCTGCTTGGCCAGCAGGTCCTGGATCGATTCGACCTCGCCCAAGCCCGGCTCGGGGGTCACGGTTGCCGTCGCGAGGTCTTCTGGGGTTGGCTCAGCGTCGTCGTCGTCCGGCGTCGGATCCTCGTCGTCCTCGACGACGTCGTCGATGTCTTTGGGCATAGGTATTTCCGTTCGTCGATCGTGGTCCCGAAGCCCTCCGCCTCGGTCTTGGCGCGCGCATCCTACACCGACCGGGCGCGAACGATGGGAGGGGAAAACGGAAGGGACCCAAGAGACTTTTGGGGCCGTGACGCCGGGGCGCCACGTTCTCTACTCAGCCTCTTGGGTCCTGCGCCGCCGCCGGGGCGGTGACGCATCGCGCACGGTAATGAACGACCGCCGGGACGGTCAAGACCGGCCTCGCAGAAAAAGTGACAAGAACGCCTTCAGGCGAGCCAGACCTCGCGGCCGAGGGAGACGGTCAGCATCGGGCGAAGGGCACGGACGTCCTCGACCAGGAGCGGGTCCTCGTCGTAGGCGGCAAAGTCGGCGTGCATACCCGGCGCCAGGGTTCCCTTCTTCTCTTCTTGGTGCGCGAGATGGGCGCTGCCAACCGTGTGTGCACGGATGGCGTCGTGACGCGTCGAGCGCTGCGCGGGCTCGTGGTGGTGCTCCAACGCGTGGATCGTGAGCCATGGATCGAGCGGTACCACCGGCGCATCGGAGCCCACACCGAGCACGATGCCGCGATCCAGCATCGTGCGGAACGGGTTCATCGCACGTGCCCGGTCGGGGCCGAGGGCCTGCTCGTAGAGCTGTTCGCTGCCGCCCCAATACAGGTCGAACGACGGCTGCACCGATACGGCGATGCCGAGCATCGCCGTACGCTCCACCTGTTGGGGCGTCGGCATCTCGAAGTGCTCGATACGGTGGCGCCTGGCGCGGAAGTGTCGTCGCTCGCGTGAATCGAGGGTCAAGTAGATGCGCTCCCACGCCGCAAGCGCCTGCTCGATGGCCCGATCGCCGATCGCATGGATGCCGACCTGTAGCCCGGCGTCGTGGCCGTCGTGGAAGAATCCCTCCAAGACGTCGTCGTCGTAGGCCAGCGCGCCGAGCTCCGGACCGCCGATGTACGGCGCGGACACGGCGGCAGTTCGCGCGCCGACCGATCCGTCGAGGGGCAGGTCCCCTCCGATCGCCGCCAAACCGAGCTCAACCGCCTTCGGCACGTCCATGGTGCCGAGCACGACCTCGGTGTGCGTGGGTAGTCGCGCGCGGTGGGCCAGCAGCACCTCGACGTCGCGCATGCCGAATTCCATCGGGAGGGCCATCTCATGTACGGATGTCACCCCGCGAGTCGCCGCCACCCCCGCCGCCAGCAGCTGCAGTTCCTCGATGCGGTGGGTCGTCCTGGCCGATGCGACCCACGAACCCACACGACGATTCGCCTCTTGGGTCACACGACCCGTTGGCGTCCCGCGGTTGTCGCGCTCGACCCCGTCGGCGTCGAGGGCGCCGGCCAGCGTCAACGCCGAGCTGTTCGCGAGCGCGAGGTGCCCGTCGGTACGACGGATCACCAGGGGCTCGGACGTGAGCGCATCGAGCTCCTGCACCGTCGGCAACGTTGGGTCGGTCCAGCGGGTCTCGTCGAACCCCTGCAGGCACACGACCGGCTCTGTCTCGTCTGCCGCCCGCTCCGCCGCGATCGCCAGGAGTTCCTGGCGCGATCGCGCCGTCGTCACATCTTCGTTCGCGAGCGCCGCGCCGGTACTCGTGAGATGGACGTGAGTGTCGATGAACCCGGGCACGATTGTCGCGCCGGGCAATTCGACGACGCGATCAGCCTCCGGTGGCTCCCCGGTACCGACGCGTTGCACGTGTCGATCGTCGATCAGCAGCCACTCCCCCAGCGGGGGATGACCGAGGGTGTGCACTCGGGCGGCGCGATACAAGGTCCTCACGACACGCGGATGATGCCACGAGAGTAGTCCCGCCACAGGGAAGCGCGTGCACCGAGAGCGTCGATCGCTTCATCGGGGTCTCGGTAGACGTGGAACTTCGCCGGGTTGTCTCGAAGCCCGAGCTCACGGAGCGCTCGCCGCCAGGCTCGATGGGCGCGCACCACGTCGGCCCTTCCGCCGGCGAACAGCACATCGTCGACCCAGCGAACGGGAAGGATGCCGGCCGAGCGCGCCGCTTCGTCGGCGATCGACAACACGGCGTTCGCGGCGACTGCCGACGGGCGTGGCCCAACAGGCAGACCACCGATCCCGAGCGCGCGGAATCGACGGGCGTACCGAAGCAGCGACGACGCATCGCCGCCCATGTGCCGAGCGGCTGCGGACAGCGCCGGCTCCCCGATCGATGCGAAACAGTCCTGCACATCGGCGGTGATCAGCAGTTCTGCGCCTCGGGAGACGTCGCGAACGGCACGTCGCCACCCGCGTCGCTCCCACTGCCACGGGTGTGTCGTGCCGCCGGGCCGTGTTCGCTCCGCGAACACGAGTGGACTCAACGTGCCCTCGACGCCCGGCATCGAGGCTCGAACCGCCGCCGCGTAGGCGCGGGCTTCGGATGGATCGAGTTTCGTGAGCACGCGCCGCCGGCCGGCCGGGGACGTCCATGACTCGGTGCGGATCTCCGCGCCGGGGTGATCGGATGAAGCCACGACGGTCCCCTTCCTGGTTGAGCCGGGAGGGAGGCCGGGAGTACTCGCGCATCAGACCACAGCGCTCACGGCGTGCGCGATCCCCGAAGCGGGGGATGTTTGCCTCCCCCGCTAGGATGTGCGCGTGCTCGATGACCGAGATGCCGCGATCCTGGCCGCGCTCCAGGCGGACGCTCGCGCGACCTATGCGGATGTCGCGGCGAAGGTCGGCCTGTCGGCATCCTCGGTGCACGAGCGGGTGCGCAAGCTCGAGACCGCCGGTGTCATCACCGCGTACCGAGCGGTGGTGAACCCCGAAGCAGTCGGTTTGATGGTCACGGCGTTGATCGCGGCCTCGCCCCTGGATCCCAGGCAGCCGGACGACCTTCCGGATCGGCTCGCCACCTTCCCCGAGGTGGAGGACTGTTTGAGCGTGGCCGGCGAAGCCAACTATGTGCTGAAGGTGCGCACGCGAAGCACGAGCGACCTGGAGGATCTGATCCGTCGTCTCCGCGAGCAGGTGGGGGTCGCCACCCGCACCACGATCGCGCTGTCGATCCCGTTCGAGGGACGCCCCGTCACCCCGTGACCCGCGGGACCGATATCCTGATTCGCATGCGGCTATTCGACTCCCTGACCCGCGAGCTACAACAGGTCGAACCCCTGGAGCCCGGGCACGTGAAGATGTACGCGTGCGGCCCGACCGTCTACCGGTTCGCGCACCTCGGCAACCTTCGCAGCTTCATGCTCTATGACCTGATCCGCCGTGCCCTGGAGTTCGAAGGATCGCGCGTCACCGAAGTCATGAACATCACCGACGTGGGGCACATGACCGACGAGTCATCTGCCGAGGCGGTCGACAAGATGCAGTTGGCGATGGAAGACGAGGGTCTGCAGCCGCTCGAGATCGCTGCGAAATACACCCAGGCGGTGTTCGACGATGCAGAGGCGCTCGGTATCCGCCCGGCCGATATCTACCCGAAGGCCACCGAACACATCCAGGAGATGATCGATCTGACCGCCGTCTTGGTGGAGCGAGGGCACGCCTACGTCGCCGACAGCGGCTCGGTCTACTACGACGTGACCAGTTTCGAAGGCTACGGGAAGCTCTCCGGCAACACCCTGGACAACCTCCGCGAAGGACACCGCGATCTGGAAACCGACCCGCAGAAACGCTCCCCCGCCGACTTCGCCCTGTGGAAGGCGGCGGGGCCGGGGCGGCTGATGAAGTGGCCGAGCCCGTGGGGCGAGGGTTTCCCCGGGTGGCACGTCGAGTGCTCGGCGATGTCGATGAAGTACCTCGGCGATCGTTTCGACATCCACACCGGCGGCACGGATCTACGGTTCCCGCACCACGAGGACGAGATCGCCCAGTCCGAGGGCGCGGTCGGTCATCCGGTCGTCGGGATCTGGGTGCACGCGGGCCATCTGCGTCAGTCGGGACAGAAGATCTCCAAGTCCACGGGCAACGTCGTGCTGGTCAGCGAGCTCGTCGAGCGCGGCTTCGATCCGTTGAGCTTCCGGTGGCTGTGCTTCCAGACCCAGTACCGCTCCGAGATGGACTTCACGTGGGAGGCGATGGCCTCCGCCGATCAACGGGTGAAGCAGCTGCGCAGGCACATGGCGCAATGGGCCCCCGCGACCGAGCCCCTCGGGGATCTGGCGACCGCGTACGACGCGCGCTTGCGGGGCGCGCTGGCCAACGACCTGCACATGCCCGGCGCGGTGGCGATCGTCAACGAGCTCGATCACGCCGCTGACGTTCCCGACGGCGAGAAGTACGCGCTACTGGTCTCGTGGGACCGTGTTCTGGGGCTCGATGTGGAGCGCGAGGCTCGCAGCTCGTGGGCACCCAGCGAGGCCATGCTTGCGCTGATGAGTGAGCGCGACGCTGCACGCGCCGCGAAGGACTACGCGGCGTCCGATCGGCTGCGCGAGGAGTTGAGCGACATGGGCGTCGAGGTGATGGACACCGCCGAGGGCACCCGCGTGCGCCCTCGCGACTAGCGTTACGTCACGACGAGCAACTCGCGCGGTGAGCGGTTCAGCGGCTCGACACCGTCGGCTGTCACACACACGATGTCCTCGATCCGCACACCCAGCCGCCTGTCCAGATAGATGCCCGGCTCGACGCTGAAGGTCATCCCCTGCTCCAGCACGGTCGCATCTTCTTCCGCCGCGTATGGGGGCTCGTGGATCTCCATGCCGATCCCATGACCGGTTCGATGGAAGAACTCCCGCCCGTAACCGGCTTCGTCGATCACGGCCCGAGCAGCGCGATCCACCTCCCGGATCTCGATGCCCGGCCGGATGATCGATGTGGCCGCGGCCTGCGCTCGCCGGACGACGGCATGCACCTCGGCCAACTCCGCCGAGGGCTCGCCGACCGCCACGGTTCGGGTCGTGTCGCTGTAGTAGCCATCGAGCACGCCACCGAAGTCCAACACGACCGCATCGCCCGGGGCGATCGTGCGCGCGGTCGGCTCGTGGTGCGGCGAGGCGGCGTTGGGTCCCGACCCCACGATCGTGAAGTCCGCGCGCGCATGCCCGTGGGTAACCAGCAGCCGGGCCAGGTCGGCCGCCACGTCGAGCTCGCTGCGCCCCGCGAAGGGCATCGCCGCGATATCGGCGAAGGTTGCGTCGGCGGCCGCGCCGGCCCGCCGTAGGGCGTCCACCTCATGTTCGTCCTTGCGAGAGCGCAGCACGCCGACGATCGGGGCTCCTGACGTCCAGGTCGTGCCAAGCACGGCGGTCTGCAGCCCGAGCACATGCACGCCCCAGATCCGATCGCCGAGCGCGACCGCGCCGCCGGTCGGGAGCAACCTCGCCGCCGATCCGTACGGATCCTGGCCGTCGCGCCAATCCACGATCCGAAGTGCGGCCGCAGCCGGGCAGCCTTCCGCGAGTGGCCGCTCCAGCGTCGGGACCAACAAGGCGGGTGCTTCGTTGCGGGTGACTATCAACAGCGTCGGTCGTTCCATCGGCATCGGGTCATAGCCGAGCAGGTAGGAAAGATCGGGCGAGGGCGCAACGACCAGGGCGTCGACCCCGACCGCCGCAAGACGTTGGACCGCAGCCGCGAGACGTGCCGAGTATCGCTTCGCGCTCACGTCACACCTTCAACAGGATCTGCTGGGGAACGACCTGGAAGGTGACGGGTGTGGTGCCCAGCGGCCTGCCGTCGGCGATCACGGGCATCGGCTGCGGCGCGTCGATATCGATCTTCAGCTTGGCGCGCAGCTCCTTGATGTTGGGGTCGGGAATGTGGTCGCCGTGGCGGAACATCCTGGGCAGCATCCGGTAGGCATCGGACCGCGGACCGGTGAAGACCAGCGCGTCGATCACGCCGTCGCCCGGAAACGATCGCGGAGACATCCTGATGCCGCCGTCGGCGAACTGACCGTTGCCCACGATCACGCTCCAGGACCGCTGCTCGATCGTCGTACGGTCGGTGCCGATCGTGAGCACCTGTGCGCCGCTTCGCATGTACGCTCGCCAAAAGCCGAGGAACCGACGCGCGTTGCTCCATCGTCCACCTCGACCCGTGGCGATCATGGCCGCCGCATGGAAGCCGACTTCCGCGACGTTGTGGGCGTAGCGGATGACGCGCTCGCCGTCGGGCCCGGTGACGGCGATCTTCATCACGTCCAGCGGGTAGGTGTTGGCGCCGAGCAGATGCTCGATCGCTCCGTCGACATCGCCCGGGAGCCCGAAGCTGAGGGAGAGATCACAGCCCGCGTTCGCCGGCACGATCCCGAGCACGGCCGCCTGCGTGATGGGACGCCCGTCGCGGAACATCCCGTTCACCACGTCTTGCACGGTTGCGTCGTCCCCGACCGCGGCAAGGAACCGGTACCCCTCGTCGAGAGCTTCGCGACCGCGCCGGGTGAGCTCGGCCGGTGAGTCCGCCACATGGAGGCGGTACTCCAGGCCGCGCTGCGACAGCGCGCGCTGGACGGCGCCGACCTCGTTGGCCACACCGCCGCGTCCAGCCCTCGGGTCCACCAAGACGGCGATAGGTCCGAAGGGGCTGGTCGTCGGGCTCATGCGCCGGTCATCGTAGCGAGACGCCGGTGTAGCCGACGACGCCGTGCGACACCGCGTCGCGAGCTTCCCGCACACGGCTCGCGACCCCGGGGTCGGCCACCTCCTCGATCTGGCGCAGGATGTCCATCAACTGCTTGCAGTTGCGAACGAAATCGCCCGGAGCCATCTCGGTTTCCTCCAGAAGATCTTCCAGCGTGGACCCTTCGGCCCACGCGAAGACGGGGCCGGTGAAGCCGGGCTCCAGCTCGCGGCACAGCTGTACCTCGTGCGCGTCTTCCGCCCGTCGGATCTGGCGCCACAGATGGGTGAGCTGTTCGTAGGTCTCGGCCAGGGCGCCCGTCGGCAGCGTGCCGGGCAGCGGGGTTCGTTCCCGCGCCTCGTACACGACGGTGGATGCCAGGGCGGCGACCTCGCTC